>NZ_JARGEE010000409.1:0-7814 GCF_033794485.1 Streptomyces sp. MB09-02B | reverse complement strand
CTCCTGGGGCCCGCTGGAGCGCACCCCGCGCGACACCCCCGAGGGCCCGACCGTCGCCGTGCTCTACTACCGCGCCCACCACATGAGCGGCAACACCGCCTTCGTGGACGCCCTGTGCGGGGCGATCGAGGACACCGGTGCCCGCGCGCTCCCGCTCTACGTGGCGTCCCTGCGGGCCCCCGAGCCCGAGCTGATCGAGGAACTCCGCGCCGCCGACGCCATCGTCACCACCGTCCTCGCCGCCGGCGGCACCAAGCCCGCCGAGGCCTCGGCCGGCGGCGACGACGAGTCCTGGGACGCGGGCGCCCTCACCGGCCTCGACGTGCCGATCCTCCAGGCCCTGTGCCTGACCGGCTCGCGCGCCGCCTGGGAGGAGAACGACGAGGGTGTCTCCCCGCTCGACGCGGCCAGCCAGATCGCCGTCCCCGAGTTCGACGGCCGGCTGATCACCGTCCCGTTCTCCTTCAAGGAGATCGACGAGGACGGCCTCCCGGCCTACGTCGCCGACCCCGAGCGCGCCGCCCGCGTCGCCGGGATCGCCGTACGCCACGCGCGCCTGCGCCACATCGCCAACGCGGACAAGCGTCTCGCGCTCGTCCTCTCCGCCTACCCGACCAAGCACTCCCGCATCGGCAACGCGGTCGGCCTGGACACCCCCGCCAGCGCGGTCGCCCTGCTGCGCCGCCTGCGCGAGGAGGGCTACGACTTCGGCACCGAAGCCGAGGTGCCGGGCCTGGCCTCCGGTGACGGCGACGAGCTGATCCGCGCGCTGATCGAGGCGGGCGGCCACGACCAGGACTGGCTCACCGAGGAGCAGCTGGCCCGCAATCCGGTCCGTATCCCGGCGGCCGACTACCGCCGTTGGTACGCCACGCTTCCCGAGGAGCTGCGCACGGCCGTCGAGGAGCACTGGGGCCCGGCACCCGGCGAGATGTTCGTCGACCGCAGCGCCAACCCCGACGGCGACATCGTCCTCGCGGCCCTGCGCTTCGGCAATCTGCTGATCCTCATCCAGCCGCCGCGCGGCTTCGGCGAGAACCCGATCGCGATCTACCACGACCCCGATCTCCCGCCCTCCCACCACTACCTGGCCGCCTACCGCTGGATCGCCGCCCGCGCCGACGACGGCGGCTTCGGCGCCGACGCGATGATCCACCTCGGCAAGCACGGCAACCTGGAGTGGCTGCCCGGCAAGAACGCGGGTCTCTCGGCGGCCTGCGGCCCGGACGCCGCCCTCGGCGACCTGCCGCTGGTCTACCCGTTCCTGGTCAACGACCCGGGCGAGGGCACCCAGGCCAAGCGCCGCGTCCACGCCACCCTCGTCGACCACCTCGTGCCGCCGATGGCCCGCGCCGACTCCTATGGCGACATCGCGCGCCTGGAGCAACTCCTCGACGAGTACGCCCAGATCTCCTCCATGGACCCGGCGAAGCTCCCCGCGATCCGCGCCCAGATCTGGACCCTCATCCAGGCCGCCAAGCTCGACCACGACCTCGGTCTGAACGACCGCCCCGAGGACGACGGCTTCGACGACTTCCTCCTGCACGTCGACGGCTGGCTGTGCGAGGTCAAGGACGCCCAGATCCGCGACGGCCTGCACGTCCTCGGCACCCCGCCGGGCGGCGCCGACCACGTCAACCTGGTCCTCGCCGTGCTGCGCGCCCGCCAGATCTGGGGCGGCACCACGGCCCTGCCGGGTCTGCGCGAGGCCCTCGGTCTCGACGAGTCCGCCGCCACCCGCACCACCGCCGACGAGGCCGAGGAGAAGGCCCGCGCGCTGGTCCAGGCGATGGAGGACGCGGGCTGGGACCAGGCCGCCGTCCCCACGGTCGTGGCGGCGCACGTCCCCGCCGAGCGCGGCGAACAGGTCGCCGCCATCCTGGAGTTCGCCGCCCGCGAGGTCGTGCCCCGGCTCGCGGCGACCACCGCCGAACTCGACCACAGCGTCCACGCCCTGAACGGCGGCTTCGTCCCGGCCGGCCCCTCGGGCTCCCCGCTCCGGGGCTTGGTCAACGTCCTGCCGACCGGCCGGAACTTCTACTCCGTCGACCCGAAGGCCGTCCCCTCCCGTCTCGCCTGGGAGACCGGCCAGGCCCTCGCCGACTCCCTCCTCGAGCGGTACCGCGCCGACAACGGCGAATGGCCCACCTCCGTCGGTCTCTCCCTGTGGGGCACCAGCGCGATGCGCACGGCCGGCGACGACGTGGCGGAGGCGCTGGCCCTGCTCGGCGTCCGACCCGTCTGGGACGACGCCTCACGCCGCGTGACCGGCCTGGAGGCCGTCCCCGCCGAGGAGTTGGGCCGTCCTCGCATCGACGTCACCCTGCGTATCTCGGGCTTCTTCCGCGACGCGTTCCCGCACACCATCGGGCTGCTGGACGACGCCGTACGGCTGGCCGCGTCGCTCGACGAGCCGGCCTCGGTGAACCACGTGCGGGCACACGTCCAGGCCGACCTGGCGGCCCACGGGGACGAACGCCGGGCCACCACCCGGATCTTCGGCTCCCGCCCCGGTACGTACGGGGCCGGACTGCTCCAGCTCATCGACTCCCGCGACTGGCGCACCGACGCCGACCTCGCCGAGGTCTACACGGTGTGGGGCGGCTACGCCTACGGCCGGGAGCTGGACGGCCGTCCGGCCCGGGAGGAGATGGAGACGGCGTACAAGCGGATCGAGGTGGCCGCGAAGAACACGGACACCCGCGAGCACGACATCGCCGACTCCGACGACTACTTCCAGTACCACGGCGGCATGGTGGCCACCGTCCGCGCGCTGCGCGGCACAGCCCCCGAGGCGTACATCGGCGACTCCACCCGGCCCGAGACGGTCCGCACCCGCACGCTGGTGGAGGAGACGTCCCGAGTCTTCCGCGCCCGGGTCGTCAACCCCAAGTGGATCGAGGCGATGCGCCGCCACGGGTACAAGGGCGCCTTCGAACTCGCCGCCACCGTCGACTACCTGTTCGGCTACGACGCCACCACCGGTGTGATCGCCGACTGGATGTACGACAAGCTCACCGAGACCTACGTCCTGGACGAGACCAACCGGGAGTTCCTCCAGCAGGCCAACCCCTGGGCCCTGCACGGCATCGCCGAGCGGCTGCTCGAGGCGGAGTCGCGCGGGATGTGGGAGAAGCCCGACCCGGCGGTGCTGGAGGGGCTGCGCCAGGTCTACCTGGAGACCGAGGGTGACCTGGAGGGCGGCGAGGACTGACGCCGGGCACCGGCGGCCCGGACGAGGGCGTCGAAGAGGGCCTGCTGCACGGGGTCCTCTTCGGCGGTGTCCTCGGGGTGCCACTGGACGGCGGTGAACCAGCCGGGGGAGCCCGGGAGTTCGAGTCCCTCCACCGTGCCGTCGGCGGCGCGGGCGGTGACCTCCAGTCCCTTGCCCAGCCGGTCGACGCGCTGGTGGTGGTAGCAGGAGGCCTCCGCCTTCTGTGCTCCGGCGGCCTGTTCCAGCAGGCTGCCGCGCCGGAGCGCCACCGGGTGCACGAGGTGGCGGTGCTCGTGTTCCGGGCCGCCCATGTCCTGTTCCAGGGTGCCGCCGAGGGCGACGTTGACGACCTGGAGGCCCCGGCAGACCGCCAGCAGCGGGATGCCCGCGTGCAGGGCGGTGCGGGCCACGTCGAGGTCGAAGGCGTCCTGCACCTCGTCGACGTCGTAGACGCTGGTGTGGGTGTCGGTGGCGCCGTAGCGGTGCGGGGCGAGGTCGCCGCCGCCGGGCAGCAGCACGCCGTCGAAGCGGGCGAGGCGCTCGGTCACGTCGCCGTCGGCCGCCGGGTGGATGCTCGCGGGTTCGCCGCCCGCCCGCCACACGGCCTCGACCAGCGCTCGGGCGTTGACCTCGGCGGCGTACCGCAGTGCGGAGGTCGTGGCGGAGAAACGGGCGGGTATCGCGATCAGGGGCCGGGGTCTGGGCCGGGCCGGGGTTCGGGTCACAGCTGGATCCAGGTCGTCTTCAGCTCGGTGTACTTCTCCAGGGCGTGGGCGGACTTGTCCCGGCCGTTGCCCGACTGCTTCATGCCGCCGAACGGGACGGTCAGGTCGCCCTCCTCGTAGCAGTTGACCCACACCGTTCCGGCCCGCAGCGCACGCGAGACCCGGTGGGCGGTGGACAGGTCGGAGGTCCACAGGCCGGCGGCGAGTCCGTACTCGGTGGCGTTGGCCAGCCGCACGGCCTCGTCGAGGTCGTCGAAGGTGAGCACGGACAGGACCGGGCCGAAGATCTCCTCGCGGGCCAGTCGCATACCGGGGTCCACCCGGTCGAAGACGGTGGGCTCCAGATAGCTGCCGCCGGTTTCGGCGCGGGTCCGGGAGCCGCCCGCGCGCAGGCGGGCACCCTCGGTCAGGCCGGTGGCGACATGGTCCCGCACGCGCTCCAGGTGGTCCTCGCCTACCAGCGCGCCCATCTCGGTGGCCGGGTCGAGCGGGTCGCCGACGCGCAGCTCCCGGGCGCGGGCCACGATCGCCTCGGTGACGCGTTCGGCGACGGAGGAGTGCACCAGGAGCCGGGAGGGAGCGGTGCACATCTCGCCCTGGTTGAAGAAGATGCCCCAGGCGGCGGTGGCGGCGGCCTTCTCCAGGTCCGGGGCGTCGGGGAGGATGATGTTGGGCGACTTTCCGCCGAGTTCCAGCCAGACGCGCTTGAGGTTGGAGTCGGCGGCGTAGCGCAGGAAGTGCCGGCCGACCGCCGTGGACCCGGTGAACGCCAGGACGTCCACGCCGGGGTGGAGCCCGAGGGCGCGTCCGGCCGTCGGTCCGTCACCGGTGACGACGTTGAGGACGCCCGGCGGCAGTCCCGCCTCGGTGGCGATCCGGCCGAGCAGCAGGGCGGACAGCGGGGAGTTCTCGGACGGCTTCAGGACGACCGTGCAGCCGGCCGCGAGTGCCGGGGCGACCTTCCAACTCGCCAGCGTGAGAGGGAAGTTCCACGGCACCACCGCGCCCACGACACCGGCGGGCTCCCGGGTGACCAGGGCCAGGGCGTCGGAGGCGGTGTGAGGCGACTCGTCGGTGAGTTTGTCGGCCAGTTGCCCGTACCAGCGGAACGTGGTGATCGCCGCCCGCAGTTCGATGTCGTGCGCCTCCGTGTACGGCTTGCCCATCTCCAGGGTGATGGTCAGGGCGAGCTTCTCCCGCTGTTCTTCGAGCAGTTCGGCGACGCGGAGCAGGATCCGGCCCCGGTCGGCGGGGGCGAGACGCGGCCAGGGACCCGAGTCGAAGGCGCGGCGTGCGGCGGTCACGGCCAGGTCGACCTCGGCGCTCCCGGCGTCGGCGACCTCGACGAGGACCTGCCCGTCGCGGGGCGACACCACGGCGAAGGAGGCGCCCCCGCCCGGCTCGTCCACCCCGTCGATGTGGTGCCGGCCGGGCAGCCGCAGTTCCTTGGCGCGACGGAGCAGGGTGTCGTGGGCGGGGGCGGGCATCAGCTCTCCTCTTCTCGTCCGTGTGCGGGGTGGTGTCGGTGACGGTGGGCGGCGGTCAGTCCGTGACGGTCCGGGCGTCCCGGGTCAGCCGTGCCACGACGAGCCCCAGGACCAGCACCGCGGGAACGGTCAGCTGGAGCCATACGGCAGTGGTCCGGTCGCCGCCGATGAGCGTGGTGAAGTTCTCGATGATCAGCCAGATCGCCCCGGCGATGCCGAGCGCGCCGAGGACCGGGGCGATCAGGGTGTTCCAGGGCCGGGTGTCGGCGCGGGAGCGGCGGAAGAAGACGACCACGGAGACGGAGGTCAGGAAGTACAGCAGCATCATCGCCAGGACGGCCACGCCGCTGAACCAGGAGAACAGCGTGAGAACGGGGTCCTTGCCCAGCAGTGCGAACGGCATGACCAGGGCCACCGCGATCACGGTCTGGACGAGGCCGGCCGCCCAGGGGGAGTGGCGCCCGTTGAGCGTGGTGAGCCCGCGCGGCAGCAGGCCCTCGCGGCCCAGGGAGAACAGATAGCGGTTGGCGGAGTTGTGGAACGCCAGGATGCCGGCGAACAGCGAGGTGGCCAGCAGCACGGGCAGGACGTCCGAGGTCCATGCGCCGAACTCCGCGGCGATGGGCGCGAAGACCCAGCCCGCGGCGTCGCCGCCCTCCAGCGCCTTGCCCGCCTCGGCCGTCGCCCGGGACGCGCCGTGCGCGGAGACCAGCATCCACGAGGTGAAGGCGAAGAAGGCGGTGACCACCGCGACCGACAGATAGGTGGCGCGCGGGACCGTCTTCCTCGGCTCCTTGGCCTCCTCGCCGTAGATGGCGGTCGCCTCGAAACCGAACATCGACGCGACGGCGAACATCAGCGCCACTCCGGGAGCGCCCTGGAGCGCCGCGTCCGGCGAGAAGCTGTCGGCGAAGCCCAGCCCCTCGGGGCCGCCGCCCTTGACGAAGGTCACGACGGCGAAGGCGATCAGGACGCTGAACTCCGCGAGGACGAACACGGCCAGGACCTTGGCGCCCATCTCGATCCCGGCGGCACCGAGGACCTGGACCACCACCATCGTGACCAGCGCCCACACCCACCAGGCGATCCGCACGTCGCCGTAGTGCTCGACCAGGCCGCTCACCGTCGCGCCGTACAGGCCGTACATCGCGGCCTGGATGGCGCAGTAGGCGAAGAGCGCGACGCCTGCGCTGCCGGAGCCGGCCGAGCGGCCCAGCCCCTTGCCGATGTACGTGTAGAAGGCGCCGGCGTCCACGACGTGGCGGCCCATGGCGACGAAGCCGATGGAGAACAGCAGGATCACGACGCCGGCCGCGAGGTACGCGGCGGGGACCCCGGCCCCGTTGCCGATGACGACGGCGATGGGGACGGCTCCGGCGATACCGGTGAGCGGGGCCTGGGCGGAAAGGACGAAGAAGAGGATGCCCAGGACACCGAGGGAATCGGGCTTGAGCCTGCCTGCGGTGGATGGATCGTGCGAGCTGTGCGGGGCGACCGCCGTCTGACTGTCCACTCGGATCACCTGTCGGGGACGGGGAGGGATGAGGGAGGGTTCGCTTCGGGATTCGTTTAGACCCAAACGAGTTGCCTCATCGTGGGCCCGAACTATCCGTTTGGCAAGGGGTCGGGTGAAGATTTTCGGCAGGTGTGACGGCGTGCGCGAGGACGCCGAGCGGCCCCGGACGTCGGACGCCCGGGGCCGCGATCGCCGAGGTCAGAGGCTATGCGTGGGCGTCGCCCGCCGCTTCTTCCTCGCCGTCCTGGCGCGCGTCGCCGGCACCGTCGGCGTGGAGCAGCCGCAGGAGGGCGCGCAGCTCCTCCACGGCCCGGTCCGTGACCTCCGGCTCGTTGAAGACGAGCTGGTGCAGGACGAGACCGTCGAGCGCGGCGAAGACCAGCCGGGTCAGCGCCTTGTCCGCGCCGGCGGGCAGCATCCGGCCCAGCTCGCGCTGGGCGGCGTCGAAGTACTCGTCGTAGAGCTCACGGATCTGCGGCAGCAGCTCCGGCCTGCGGCGGGACTCCAGCAGCAGTTCGTACTGGAACGCCTGGGTGTCCGGATCGGCCGTGACCATGTCCGACAGCCCGGTGGAGAAGTCCGCGACCTTACCCGTGCCCGGTTCGAGGGAGCTGGTGTCGAGCGAGGTGCGGATGGTGTGGGCGAGGGCCTCCTCGATCAGGGCGTCACGTGACCCGAAGTGGTGCACGACGAGCCCGTGGGTGACCCCTGCCTCCTCGGCGACCGCCCGGTAGGTGAGCTTGCGCAGCCCGCCCCGCGCCACCACGTGCACAGCGGCGTTGAGCAGGGCCTCGCGCCCCTCGCCGTAGTGGAGGCGCTTGCGTGGCCGTCGGCTCTTCGGGACGTCGGCGGAGTCGGTCATGCGCGTGACC
>NZ_JARGEE010000408.1:0-7832 GCF_033794485.1 Streptomyces sp. MB09-02B | reverse complement strand
AAAAAAACGTTATTTTTTTTTTTTGCCTTCTCCTGTGGACCGGGATTTTTTATACGAACGCGACCCTGCAACCACGTCCGGCCCACGGCGGGCATGCCGCAGCGGGCGGGCGCGCCCGTGCCGCCCCCCGCGGCCGCACGGCACGAGCGGGCACAGCCCGTCTCCGACGTACGGTCGGAGTACCGCCCCTCCGGGTACGAGCGCCCGGCGGCCCCCGCGCACGGGTCCGGCGGTTCCGGCAGGCCGAACCTGCCGAAACGACGTGCCATGGAGCACCTGGCCCCCGAACTCCGCCAGGGGCCCGCTCCGCGACCCGACACCACCGAGCAGGAACTGAACTTCAGCCCCGGCCTCCTGGCCGGAATCAATCGAGGCTTCGGTCTCGCCGGCGCGACCTCCGACGCGATCCCCGTCGACGACGCACGCTGGGCCCCGCCCCAACCGCAAGGAGAAGAACCCCACCATGGTGAGCGATAGCCACCCCACCGGGCAGAACATCGACTGGCTGCTGGACAACCTCAAGAAGACCGTTCCCGGTACCCGGCAGGTCCTGTTGCTGTCGTCCGACGGCTTGAGCAAGGCACACGTGGATCTGAGCACGGACGACGCCGACCGGCTGGCCGCGATAGCCTCCGGGCTCAACTCCCTGGGCCGTTCCTTCGGGCACGACAGGGTGCTGGGCAACGGCGGCACCGTCCGCCAGGTGATCGTGGAGCTGCACAACGGCATCCTCATCGTGGCCTCCGCGGGCCACGGCGCCGTGCTGGCGGTCACCGCGGACGCGTCCACGCACACCGAGACGCTCGGCTACGAGATGGGCATGCTCATCCGGGCCGTACAGCCGTTCCTCGCCACGCCGGCCCGCCGTCCGACCATCGCGCCGTCCAGCGCGGGGATGTGACGCGATGACGGACGAGCTGTTCCTGGACGAGGAGGCCGGCCGCTTAGTCCGGCCGTTCACCGTCAGCAACGGGCGCACTCGACCCTCCACATCCTTCGACCTGCTCACTCTGGTGATGGCCACCGGTGTCCGGCCGCTCGCAGACCTCGGCCCCGATCACGACATGGTGCTCGGGCTGTGCGTCAGGCCGGTGCCGGTGGTCGAGGTGGCCGCGCGGATGAACCTGCCGATCGCGGTCACCAAAGTCCTGTTGTCCGACCTGGTGCAGCACGAGGCGCTCACCGCACGGGCGCCCCGTGCCGTAGAGGCGGCCTCCGCCGCCAACCGAGAAGTTCTGGAGGCGGTGCTTGATGGCCTACGCGCACGACTCTGACCCGTTCCCGACCGCCCTGAAGATCCTCGTGGCGGGCGGATTCGGGGTGGGTAAGACGACCTTCGTGGGGGCGGTCAGCGAGATCGCGCCGCTGAGCACCGAGGAGGTCATCACCACGGCCAGTGCCGGGACGGACAACCTCGCCGGGATCGAGGACAAGGCCACCACCACGGTGGCCCTCGACTTCGGCCGGATCACCCTCGGCTCGGACCACGTCCTGTACCTGTTCGGCACACCGGGGCAGGAGCGGTTCTGGTTCATGTGGGACGAGCTCTCCGACGGGGCGCTGGGCGCGGTGGTGCTCGCCGACACCCGCCGGCTCGACGCGTGCTTCCCCGCGGTGGACTTCTTCGAGGTGCGCGGCATCCCGTTCGTCGTGGGGGTGAACGAGTTCGACGGCGCGTACCAGTACTCCCTCGAAGAGGTCCGCGACGCCATCGGCCTGAAGTCCAACGCCCCGATCGTGTTCTGCGACGCCCGGCACTGCAGCTCGGGAACGGGCGTGCTCGTCGAACTCGTGCAGCACCTGCTCGGCATGACCCCACCCGTGGCCTCGCACCAGCCGCCCGCGCTGCGTTGATCATTCCTCGACTCGGCCGACCTCGAACGGAGTTCTGATGAACAGCCCCTATTCCGCCTATGAGCCACCGCTCGACCGCCTGCTCCTCACCCCCGAGGACCCGGGGGCGCCGCAGCGTGCCGCGAGGCTCGCCCAGCTGGGGCTCGCCGACACCCCCCGGGCCGAGTTCGACGCGTTCGCGCGCCGGCTGGCCCTGGAGCTGGACGCGCCGTACGCGATGGTCAACTTCGTCGACGACAAGCGTCAGTTCTTCGCCGGGCTCTACACGCCGGACGCCGGACCCGTGAACATCGCCCAAGGGCAGGCCGCCGAGACCTCGATGAGCCGGGAGATGCGTCTGGACCACGGTTTCTGCCCGCACACCGTCAAGCGGACGGCGGCGCTGGTGCTCGACGACGTCTGCGACTACCCGCGGTTCGCGGGCAACCCGGTCGTGGACGAGATCGGCATCCGCTCCTACATGGGGGCGCCGCTGGTCGACACGCTGGGCGGCATGAACCTCGGCACGATCTGCGTCGTCGACACCGACTCCCGCACGTGGGGGCGGCAGCGGCTGGAGATCATCAAGCACATGGCCCAGGAGATGTCCGACCGGATCCAGGCCATCGCCACCGGCCACTGAGGCCGACGCGGCGCCGCCGGTCCGTCACGGTCGAGGGAGGCGGGCCGCGGGGTGCCGGGCGCCCCGGGAGACGCAAGCCGCGGACACGTCGTCGTGTCCGCGGTTCTCTGCGTTCCGCGCCGGGGTGATGCCGTGACGGACCCGCGGGCCGGCGGGGGCTGGCCGCGGTCACGGGGCGCAGCCGCGCGTCGAGACAGTCCCGCGCCCCTCGCGGGGCGCGGTGCCGGGCCTCAGACCAGTTCCGCGACCGGGACCGGTTCCGGTTGCCGCTGCTCGACCTGCGGCGTGCGGACCAGGTCGGCGAGCCGTTCGGACCACTGGCCCTTGTTCTCGCCGAGCGCGAACTCGCCCAGCCGCAGGCCCTGGATCTCGGAGGTGCCGGCGGGCGCGTAGATGTGGAAGGCGTCGCGCAGATAGCGCTCCACCGGGCGGTCGGTGAACAGGCCGCACGCGGCGTGCATCTTGACGGACTCCTGGGCCGACTCGATGGACGCTTCCACGTTGTAGAGCTTCGCGGACATCAACTCGACGTCGCAGGGCCGCCCGTTGTCCAGCAGGTGCGCGGCGAGATAGGCGCTCTGCCGGGCGAGGGTGAGGCGTTGCAGCATCCGCCCCAGCTCGATCTTGATGTTGGGCAGGTGCCCGAGCGGCTTGCCGTAGCGCTGGGTCTCCCCGCAGTACCGGGCGGTCTCCTCGAACACCGCCTGGTGGATGCCCAGGGACACCGCGGTCAGGTTGAGGCGGCCGTAGAGCACCGACGAGGAGTAGGCGACGGCCAGCCCCTCGCCCTCCTCGCCGAGCCGGTTGGCGGCCGGTACCCGGCAGTTGTCGAAGATGAGTTCCCCGAAGCTGAACCCGTGCAGGCCCATGGAGGGCACCTGGGGCGCCAGGGAGAAGCCGGGCCGGTCGGACTCGACGAGGAAGGCCGTCATGCCCTTCGAGCCCGGCCCGGTGCGGACCACGACACCGTGCACGTCGCCCACGTGGCTGTTGCCGACGAAGACCTTGCGGCCGTTGAGGATGTAGTCGTCGCCGTCCCGTACCGCGCTGCTCTCCATGCCGGCCACATGGCCCCCCGACCCCGGCTCGGTGACGGCGATGGTGGGCAGCACCTCTCCCGCGGCGATCTTCGGGAGCCAGTACCGCTGCTGGCTGTCGTCGCCGAAATGGATGATCTTGGCGACGCCCAGCTGGGAGGCCTGGACCATGGCCCCCATCGCGCCGCTCACCCGGGACAGTTCCTCGATGATGATGGTCTTGGCGAGGTGGCCCGCGCCCATGCCGCCGTGGACCGGGTCGATCGTGGCGCCGATCCAGCCCTGTTGGGCGATCAGACGGGAGAGCCCCACCAGTGCGGTACGGGACGCCTCCATCTCGGGTATCAGGGGGCGTACCACCCGCTCGGCGAACTCGCGTACGCGCTGCCGCAGATCTTCGTGATCCTGGGTTGTGAAGACGTGTTCCACGCCAAGCCCTTCTAGGCGTTTCCCCGCGCCCGGGGGAGACGCGGTGGCTGTGCGTCGATCGTGGTTCCGGTTGGGAGTCTGACCGACGTGGAACATGGTCTACAAATCAACCTCTTACGCCAAGATCGTTAAGGTGGTTTGGCCGAAATATTGACAGTTGAAATATGAGCCAAAATGTGAGATACGAATACGACGATGTCCACATTTTGATACTTTCCGAGCCGAACTTGCACGACTGTCCCGACTCGGGACCAAGCGTCGACAGACCTGACCACCAGCCAAACGCCGTACGCCACGCGGTTTCTTCGCTCTGTGCAGCGCCAAATACCAAACCGCGGCGCCCCGTGTGGGGGTTTGAGCAGGTCGCCATAGATTTCAAGCCACACTCCGGGACGACGGTTGTGGCCGAGGGGTGCCCGTCCTGCGGGGCTGTTGTGTCGACAAGTCAGCTTTCCGCGCGCCTCCGGAACCTTCCGCTCCGTCGATCCGCCGATCCGCCCCGGCACCGCCCGGCCGATTCGGGGCCCGCGCCAAGTACGTGAGCGCGGCGACGAGTTACGGTCGGGCAGGGAGCGGCTCGGGACCGGACAGGTGCTGACGACGGGCCCCGGCTCCTGGTACCGTTCCGTCGCCCGCCGACTTCCGCCGACGGTGCGTCAAGCCGGGCACAGGGGATGCCGGGCGGCTCGCGGGCGCACCCCCACCGCCGTCGGATGCTCACTGTCGTACGAGGAACCAGATGCCAGGCACCCTCCCCCGCGCTCGCACCGAGTCGCGCGGCGGGACCCCACCGGCACCACACGCGGTACGAGCCGGCGGCCCCGATGAGCGGTGACACGCCCCGTGCCGAGACCGGCGCCGCGCCCCTCCCCCAGAGCCTGCCCCGACGGGCACGGAACACCCCGTCCACGCCACGGCACCGTGAGAACGCGGCCGAGTCCCCCTCGGCGGCCGACGGCGACGACACCGAGGACACGCTCCGCCCCGAGGCCCTGGCCCGCGTCATGGTGGCGATCCAGCGGGGCTCGGCGCGGGCCCGGCTCGCCGGACCCGGCGACGGCCAGGACACCGACGGCACCCACAGCACCGACGGCCGACCGGCACCCCGACCAGGTCCCGAGGCCGCCTGACGGGCGCTGCCCCCGGCGCCCCGACGACCCGGCGCCGCCCCTGGCGCCGACCGACCGTGAGGAACACGCACGACATGACAGAGCAGGAACGACCCGGTCCCCAACTGGACTGGCTGCTGGACGGACTCGTGGAACGCATACCCGAGATCCACTGCGCCATCGTGCTCTCCGGGGACGGCCTTCTCATCGGCAAGTCGAAGGACATCCGGTTCGACGACGCGGAACACCTGTCGGCCGTCGGCTCGGGCATGCACAGCCTGGCCAGGGGCGTGGCCCGGCACTTCCAGGGCGGCGAGGTCCAGCAGACCGTCATCCAGATGGAGCGGGCGTTCCTCTTCGTCACCGCCGCGGGGCGGGGCGCGCGGCTCGCCGCGATCGCCTCGGAGGAGGTGGACGTCGGCATGATGGCGTTCGAGATGGGCACCTTGGTCAAACAGGTCGGCAAGTACCTGAGCGCGGCGCCCCGTTCGGAAACCCCCTCCGGTTACGTGCAGGAAGCGTGAGCCGCGCCGGGGGCCGGGCCTGGAACTCGTCGAAAGGGTGATGGATGGTGTCCGTCAGCTCCGGGCCGGTCGTACCCACCGCCCTGAAGATCCTCATCGCGGGCGGTTTCGGCGTCGGCAAGACGACGATGGTCGGCTCGGTGAGCGAGGTGACCCCGCTGGCGACCGAGGAGCACATCACCGCGGCGGGCAGACGCGTGGACGACATGAGAGGTCTGGAGAAGAAGGTCTCCACCACCGTCGCCTTGGACTTCGGGCGGATCACGTTCTCCCCCGAGCTGGTGCTGTACCTCTTCGGCACGCCGGGACAGGACCGGTTCTGGTTCATGTGGGACGACCTGTGCAGCGGTGCCCTCGGGGCCGTGGTCCTCGCCGACACCCGCAAGCTCGACGCGTGTTTCCCCGCGGTCGACTTCTTCGAGTCCCGCGACATCCCCTTCGCGGTCGGCGTCAACTGCTTCGACGGCAAGCGTGAGGTGGACGCCGAGCAGGTCCGCCAGGCGCTCGACCTGTCGCCAGCGGTCCCGGTCCTCCTCTGCGACGTACGGCAGCGCCACTCCAGCAAGGAGCTCCTGCTGGCGGTGCTGGGCGCGGCCCGCCGCAGGATGGAGGCCCGTCTGGTGGCGGCGGGGCTCCGCCCGGGCTGAGGACTCAGAGAGTCAACTCCTGCGCCCTGGCCAGCAGTTCGGTCCGCCCGATCGCATCGGTGCGGGTCGAGGGGACGGTGCAGGCGTACGCGCCCGCGATCGCGCCGAAGAGGGCGCACCGGTGCGGCGATTCGCCGGTGAGCCGGCCGAAGAGGTAGCCCGCCGCGAAGGCGTCGCCCGCCCCGTTGGAGTCCACGACCGGGGTCGGCGGGGCCACCGGTGGCACATGACTCAGCTCGCCGTCGACGAGGTGGTACGCGCCCCGCTCCCCGTCCGTGGCGACGACGGTCCGGGCCCCGCCCCGCTCGCTGATCCGGCGCATGGTCTTCTCCGGGTCCAGGAGCGAGGCAGCCGACAGGAAGACCAGGTCCGCGGCGAGGGCGAACGGCTCGTGGTACGGGTTGGCCCCGTCCCAGTCGTGCAGATCGGTCGAGACGGTGACCCCCAGCTCGCGCAGCAGCGGCAGGGAGGCCGCGCACGGCTGACTGATGGAGACATGGACGTGCCGGCTGACCCCGGCCAGCGCGCGGACCGTGTCCGGGGGCAGTTCGTGGACCTCCCGGCTCCGGCTGCCGTCGTAGAGCGAGCAGCGGCGCCCGTCCGGACCGACCAGGTTCACCGCGCGCCGGGTGCCGCCGGGCAGCGGCGCCTCGGTGAGCGGGATGCCCCGGTCGCGGTGGAGCGCGCGGACCAGGTCTCCTTCGTGGTCGTCGCCGAGCAGGTCGAAGTGGTGCGTCCGCAGGCCGAGCGCGTGCGTGGCCACCGCCATGAAGTCGCCGGTCTGTCCGGCCCGGGTCTCGATGGCCGGCACCAGATGGCTGTCGGCGAACGGGAGCGGCAGTTCGGGGACGTAGACGATGGTGTCGACGCCCGCCCCGCCCAGCACGAGGACGTCGATCTCGGACTCGCTGCGCACACTGCCTCCCACGGGAACGGGCCGACTGTGGGGGCAGCGTACGTCCGGCGCGCCGCCGCGCCCCGAAGGGGCGCGGGGAACCGCGCGACCAGCCACGACATGCCCGCCGACCGACAACCGGAGCAGGCGCCGTGTTCCCACCGGGAGCAGGCGCCCTGTTCCGAGCGGAGTGCCTACGTCCAGGACGGGTCGGTCAACGGAAGCCCTCCGGTCTCGTGCGGAGCCGTCGGAGGGGCGGGCTCGGCGGATTCCCGGCCCTCCGACGGCAGTTCTGCCCAGACGACACGACCGGACCGTTGTGGGGCGTCGCGCACCCCCCAGTCGCTGCTGAGCATGCCGACCAGCATGAGCCCACGCCCGTTCTGGTCGTCGGGGCCCGGACGACGCCGGGCAGGCTGTGCGTGACCGCTGTTCTGGTCCTCCACCTCGATCCGGAGCCGGCGGCCGGTGAAGTGCAGCCGGCACACGATCCACTCGCTGTCCGTGTGTGTCAACGCGTTGGTGACCAGCTCGGACGTGATCAGGAGCGCGTCCTCACGGGTCTCCGGACGCACCTCCCACTCGTCGAGCAGCTCGTGCACGGTTCTGCGCGCCTCGCCCGCCGAGGCGGGCACCGCGGACAGACCGAACACGCCCGCTCGGTGGGGTTCGTACGCCTCTGTGCCAAGGGGTGGGTACATGGTCGGGGCTAACC
>NZ_JARGEE010000407.1:0-7838 GCF_033794485.1 Streptomyces sp. MB09-02B | reverse complement strand
GAGCGTGCGGGGCACGGCCTTGCCGGCCGGTCCTCCGGCGACGGGGTCCTCGGCCTGCGGCAGGGCGGGCTTGCGCCAGGCCGCCTGGGCGACGGCGGGAACCCCCGACGCCTGTATCAGTGTTCCGGTCAGCACGACGGCCGTGGCCATGGCCACCCGGCGCCAGGGCCTACCTGTTCTTCTGCCTGGTCTTACCTGCATACGCTCTGCTTCTCCCGTTGAGTGGTGCGGACTGAATGGCGAGTGGTGGTGGAGGGGTGACCGCTACTGGGCGGCACCGAAGGCACGGATCTTCTTCACCTGCGCCGTGACCAGCTCGTCCGGAATGACGGCCGGGTTCTTCCCGTCCGAGGCGTTGGGCCGGACGAAGTTGTGAAACATGGCGACCGTCGTGCCTTCCCGCAGCACCACGACCGCATGGGGCACTCGGATCCTCACGCCGTCCGGAAACGACACGACCTCGACCAGGCGCAGGGAGACGGATTCGTCCCCGTATACGGAGTCGCGTTGCACCTTGACATCCGCATAGGACCTCCGGCTCTCCTTGAAGGCGGTGCAGCTCTCGGCTGCTCTCCTGAATTTGCGCACCACCGCTTTCGCATCGCCGAGCCGATGCGATGCGAGAGTCATGACGGCCCAGGGGCGGGTTCCTCTTCCGCTGTACGTCCGATTGATGCGTGCATGGGCCGCGTAGGCGCTGCTGCTCCGCCCGAGAGTCTGGGCGATCGCACTGCACGTGCCGGGTTCCGCCTTCCTTTCGGAAGGGCCCGGGCTCATCGGTATGCGGCCGAAATTCTCGCCGTCACGCTGTCCCAGTGCCACGTCGTCAAGATCTGCCTCGGTCCACGGTCCGCGCGCGGGGCTTTCTGCTGAAGAACTCTCGCCCCCGGAATGCACGCTGCCCGATCCGGTGCCCTGCCCGCACGCCCCGACAAGAAACGCGGCCAGCATCGCGGCCACCGCACCATTGACGCCTGATCCAACCAAAGTCGTTCCCTTGTTCCCATTCCAATGCCGGAGATTCGAGAGCGTCAGCGGCCCTACCGGGTGGGACGTTCGGTAGGGCCGCCGGCCTTCACGCTGGACTACAAAGGAAAGTCATTTTTCCAGGGTGCGTCGAGAGAATCCGGGTCGACTCCCAGTTCGCTCACCGCACTGTCGACTGCTTCCAGCGTCGCCACGACAGCCACCTGCACGCGCTCGATGTCCTCTTCCGCGAAACAGACGTCTTCGTCGACGAGATTTTTGGGGATCTCCACGGTCGAGACCCTGAAGGTCCCGTCCTGCAACGGAAACACCCATACCCAGGCGTAGCGATCCTGAGATTCCGGCTCGCGACGCGCCGACACCAGGGATTTCGTCATGGTCAGGCGGTTTGCCACCTCGGTGCGCATAGGGACCTACGGCTTCCAGAAGATGCGAATGATGGATCCACCGTATTGGGAGTTCTCAAAGGTGTGAATCTGGAGATGAGGGAAGTCCCCGTCTCTGTTGCCCGCACCGTGCCCGGCCACCCGGCCGTCCGCACCCAGCTGATCATCCCAGTGGTACGTTCCGCTCTTGGACCCGAAATACTGCCTGGTCCCCTTGCCGTCGAAACCGCCGGCGTTTCGATACCCGCTGCCCTGGAACTTGCCCAGGAAGAGTTCCTCCGCTTCGGCACGCGACCCGACCGTGATGCTCGTCCGCCCCTCATCGATGGCACGCGATGCCGATGAGACCCGACCGCTGGACCAGGGGAACAGACACCCCCCGGCATTGTGAACCAGGACCGGAGTCTCGCCCGCCAGCACGAAGTACGTGTGCAGGCCCGCCACCGTGAGGTTGTACGTCCTGGCCCGCTTCGTGAAGGCGTGGTTGGCCGTCACGATGACCGTGTCGCCGGTGTCGGTGAGCAGGGTCATGCCCGCGGCGAGGTCGCCCGCCTCGATCCAGTCCTTCTCGGAGGGGGACCAGAACGGGTGCTCGTGCGTCGCCGTGAGCTTCTCGACGCCGTCCTCGGTGGCGATCGACAGCTCGTTGAAGTGCTTGTCGTCCTCCGTGACGATCAGGCGGGTCACCTTCCGGGGACCGGACTCGCCGGTCTTCGGATCGGTGGCCATGACCTCGTCGCCGAGCTCGATGTCCTCGATGTCCTCGGTGGTGCCGTCGGCCATGAGGACGTCGGTGCCCGCGAGGAAACACTTGCAGCCCAGCGACCTGGCGACCCTTGGGCCCTTGCCGCCGGTGACCACCATGGCGATGAGGCTCTGGATGACCTTGCCGCGCTCCCACGCCTCCGCGTCGTCGACGCACTCGGCGGCGTTGTCGAGGCAGTAGGTCGCGGCGATGCGCTTGGCCTTGACGTAGTCGGCGTCGGTGAGCTTACGGCCGCCACGGGTGGCCCGGGTCAGGAAGTTGTCGGCCTTGAGGCATGCCAGCCGGCCGAAGCAGGCCTGGCCGACGCTGCCGTCGTTCTCGTAGACCGGCGTGTTCCAGTAGTCGCCGTCCGGTGCGCGGCCGCTCGGCGAGTTCTCCTGGAACCACGCGTCGAGTTGGTTCTGGTCCGTCGTGGCCGGCGCGTGCTGGGAGATCCACACGCTGTCGTCGTTGCTGCTGGTGGTCGTCGTGGTCTTCTTGGTGGTCTTGGACGCGCCCTCGTAGCCGTCCGGTGTCGGCCAGCCCTTGCCGTCGTTGCAGCTGTCGCACCACAGACCGGTCGGGTCGGAGAACGTCACCGGGTTGTTGTTGCTGTAGGTGTAGCCGTGCATCTGCTGCGCGTCGGTCAGGTCCATCACCGGGTCGACGCTGATGAAGCGGCCGATCGACGGGTCGTACTCACGGGCCCCGATGTGGGTCAGACCGGTGGCCTTGGTGTCGTCGGTACCGCCGACGAAGCCCTTGGTGCCCGGCCAGTTCGCCGGCTGGGTGCCGCGGGGTCCGCCGAAGGGCAGGGTGCGGCGCTGGGTGAGCTGCTGGGTGGCCGCGTCGACGGCCAGCTGGGACGTGCCGTGGTGGTCGGCGAGGGTGATCGAGACGCTGCCGTCGTCCTTCTGGACGCCCTGGTGGCCGCCGCCGAGGTCGAAGTAGCGCGTGGCCCTGGCCGTGGTGGATCCCTTGGCCAGAGTGATCTCGGTGGCACCGAGGTAGAGCGTGGTCTCGGTCGGGGTGCGGCCGATCAGGCGGTTGCCGTCGGTGTCGTAGAGGTACTCCGTGACCTTGCTGCTGCCGCCATCGACGGGTTCGGTCACCTTGGCGAGATGGCCCTCGGCGTCCCAGGCGAGCGTCTGGGTGTCACCGTTCAGGGTCCGGGTCTCGGTGTTGCCGGTCTCGTCGTAGCCGTAGCTGTCCTCCGCCGTGCCCGTCGCGTCGGTGGTGACGACCGAGCTCAGGGTGTGAGGCTTCGCCGTGCCCGCGTCCGGGTAGTCGTACGCCCTCTTGGTGTCCTTGGCCGTGTCACCGGTGGTGTCGTGGATCGTCTCGTCGAGCCGGTTGCCCACCTTGTCATAGGTGTAGGAGTGCCAGTACGGGGCCGGGCCGCCGAGGACACCGGCGCTGGGCGCGCCCGCGCAGGCGGTGGTGGGCTGGGTCCAGGCCTCCGTCATGCGGCGCAGGTAGTCGTAGGTGAAGCACTGGGTGTCGGTGCCGGAGCGGGAGGTGTCGGAGACGGACAGGACGTTGCCCGCCTCGTCGTAGCGGAAGGTGTTGTGCTGGTCGACGCCCGCGATGTTCTCGCGGTCCACCCGGGAGGTGGCCAGCCGCTGGGTGCCCCACTCATAGGTGTTGGTGGCCCAGGTCCTCTTGCCGCCGCTGTTGGACAGTTCGTACTGCAGCGGCTTGCCCGTGAGGCTGTAGCTCGTGGTGGACTTGAGCCCCTGACTGCCGTCGACGCCGGTCAGGCGCAGGGTGTCGTCGTCGTAGGTGTAGGCCACCGTCGCCGCCGGCAGGGAACCGGCCTTCGGCAGGCCGACGCCCTGCACCGTGCCCGAGTCGTTGTACGTGGTCGCCGAGAGGTAGGTGCCCTGCAGGGCGCCCTCGGAGGACGGGATGGTGACGGAGGTGCGCAGCGGGCGGTACAGACGGTCGTAGGCGACGACCTTGGAACTGTAGGCGTTGCCGCCGCTGTAGCGGATGGACTCCGCGAGGCGGCCCTTGGCGCCGCTGACCGTGTCGTACACCCACTTGGCGCGCAGGGTGCCGCCGGAGGATCCCTCCCGGATCTCGGTGCGGCGGCCGAGGTTGTCGTAGCCGTACCAGAGAGCGGGGGACTTCGCGTTGGGGCGGGCGTCGTCGGTCGTGGTGAGCCTGCCCCGGTCGTCGAACACGCTGACGGTGGTGCCCTTGTCCGGGTCGACGGTCCTGGTCTGCCGGCCCAGCAGGTCGTACTGGTACTCCCAGGAGTTGCCGGACGGGTCGGTGACCTTCTCCAGCTTTCCGCCGGCCGTGTAGCCGTACTTGGTGGTGTCGTACGCGGCGGTCGCGCTGCGGCTGTGGTGCCGGCGCAGCTCGGTCAGCCGGCCGTGGGCGTCGGTGACCTTGGTGGTGGCGATGCCTCCCACGGGCGGGACGACCGTGGTGCGGTCGCCGCCGTAGAGGGTCTTGGTGACGCCGAGGACCGCACCGCCGTCGCCGTTGCCGGCCAGCTGCTTCAGCTCGGTCTGCCGGCCGACTCCGTCGTAGGTGTAGCGGTTCTGCGTCTCGACGCTCAGTGCGTTCTCGGGCTTGAACAGAGTCGTGGACGGGGCGACCTGCGCGTAGTAGCTCGCGAACTCCTTGGCGACCAGGCCGCGTTCGTCGTAGAACGTGTCGGCCAGCAGGGTTCCGCCGTCCGGGCCGGGTTCCTGGGTCTGGCGCGGCCGGAGGAAGCCGTCGTGCAGGGTGTAGGAGGTGCGCTGCGCCCCGTCGTTGCCGAGCGTCCTGGTGCCGACCGTGGCCGGCTTGCCCTCTGCGATGGTGTACGTGAACTCGAAGTTCGGGGTCTGACCGGTGGTCCGGTCGGCCAGCCACACCTTGGCATTGCGGCCCAGCGCGTCGTAGGTGAGGTGGGTGACCTTGGTGTTGGTGTCGGTCTGTGTCTGCGGCTGGCCGCGGAGGATGTCGTACGTGGTGGTCGAGGAGTGCGCCGTCGCCGCGTCACCCGCCGTGGCCGGCGGCGAGGTCACCTTCGTGCTGGTGGCGAACCCCGTGGCCGGTGTGTAGGCGGTGGTGGTCGTACGGCCGTCACCGCGCGCCGTCCGGGTGAGTACCCCGGCGGCCGTGACCTTCACGTCCGCGGTCAGGTCGGTGCTGGTCAGCGTACGGGCGTAGGAGTCGAAGGTGGCCCCCGACTCCAGGTACACGGCGGTGGTGCCGTCGTACTTCCTCAGGACCGCGTTCGCGGTCAGATCGCCCTTCGTGGGGGCCGCCCCGTAGGCACCGCCGTCATAGGCGGAGCGCACGTCGGAGATCACGTCGGCGGGACGGCTCGGGGTCGTGTCGCACGCCTTGGCGACCGTCTCCACGCGGGAGGGGAAGTTGAGGATGTTGTCGGTGGTGTTGGTGGCGTAGGTGGTGCGTGTGCACTTGTTGTCGGTGGACGTGGTGTTGTCGCCGAAGTCGTCGACCTGGGTGACACGTCCGGCCACGGTGTCGTGCGAGTTCGCGAGCGAGGTGATCCGCCAGGACGCGCCGGCACCGTCGTCCAGCGAGGTCCACGACTTGGTGGAGGCGGTGCCGGTGAGGTTGGCCGTCACCGTGCCCCAGTCGCGGGTCTTCTTCGCCGTCTCGTGCCGCCAGGGACGGTTGACCGTCTTGGTCAGAACCTTGCCGCCCGGCCCCGAGAAGCCCACGGCCTTGTAGGCGAAGCCGGCCTGTGACTCGTGGTCGGTGATCGGGTCGCCCTCGCCCGAGTCCAGGGTGACGGAGACGGACTTGGTGCCGCCGGAGGGCTCCTTGCGGTCGCCGTCCATGCCGCGCAGGAAGTACGAGTCCTGCTGCGTCTTCATCGCCGAGGCGCCGCCCTGGCCGCCGGTCTGGACACGGACGTGCCCGTAACCGCGCCACTGGGACCAGGTCTTGTGCTTCTCCTTCGTCAGGCCGTCGTCATCGTCGAAGTGCCAGGCCGCGCCGTCCCTGTAGTCGTACGTGGTGACCTGGTCGGGGGAGCCGCCCGTGCGGTCGGTCGCGGTGACGGAGGCGACCACGTACTTGTTGAACCAATCGAGCTCTGGATCGGCGGTGGAGCTGCCGCCGATGTACTGCGGGAAGCAGCGGGTGGTGTTGGTCTGCGGGGTCGGCAGCGCGTCGAAGTCGCAGACCGGCGCCGAGTAGTCGACGTCGATCTGGCCACCGGACTCGTCGGCGATCGTGGACAGCCGGTCCTTGATGAAGGGGGCGTAGCCGTCGCCGGTCCTGTCGAGCCGGTTGGCGAGCTGGGTGTAGGCGAAGGTGGTCTTCGGCAGGGTGATCGCCGGGGTGGCGGTGTGCCCCGTGTGCTGGATGGAGTCGAGCAGCAGCTGGTAGTCGGTGTCGGCCATGCCCCAGCGGTGGGTCAGCTTCCAGGAGTCGACGTCCTTGTAGCCGCTGCCGTCGTACACCTGGGTGGAGACTCCGGTGAGCCGCTTGCGGGTGAAGTACACCGGCGAGTACCGGCCCGCGTCACAGTCCGTGCCCGCGTCGCAGTTCAGGTCCCAGGGCGTGTCGTACCAGTAGAAGCCGTCGTTGCCGATGGAGTCGCAGTCGGTCTGCGCGTCCGGGATGCAGCGCTCGCTGTTGGTGAAGTCGGCCTTGGCCAGCGCCTTCGCGCTGTACACGGAGGTCGACTTCAGTCCGTACTCGATGCGGTCGACCGTGCCGCCGCGGACGTAGCGGGTGTCGTCCGTCGCCTTCAGGTTGCGGCCGTAGGAGTTGGTCTCCTTGTCGTAGTAGTAGGCGATGGCGTTGCCGCGTGCGTCGACGACGTAGTCGAGGTTCCAGCGCCAGCCCTGCTGACACCACGAGTCGGCGAACGCGGAGGCGTGGCAGGGCTCGCCGGAGTCGTCGCCGAAGACGGGGACGGTCCAGGCGGAGTCGGTGGTCTCCTTGCCGTCGGCCCAGCCCGGCAGGCGGTTGTACCCGAAGTAGTAGCGGGTGCCGTCCGGCGCGGTGACCCGCCAGTACTCGTCGTCGCGGGCGCCGTTGCCGCGCACGTTGTCACTCGATCCGTAGATCCGGGTGACCTTCGTGCCGTCGTCCTTCTTCAGCTTCCAGGAGTTGGTGCCGTCCGGGACCAGCTCACCGGCCTTGCCGTTGAAGGTGAGGAAGGCGTTGTCGTAGGCCCAGCACAGATCGCCCGGCTTGCCGCCGTCCGCGTTCTCCACGCCGTCGTCGTCGCAGGGCTTGTAGCGGCGCTCGATGAATCCGGGCGACAGGTCGAAGCCGTCACCGACCCACGAGGCCTGGTTGTTGGTGTTGCCCGTCCGCCCGTCGACGGAGGCGGAGGAGTACGCCAGCCCGACGTTGGGCTTCAGACCACCGGGCACATTGGGTACCGCCATCTCGTACGACCAGTTGAAGTCACCGGTGTTGAGATTGGTGTTCCAGGCCGCCGAGGGGCTGAGCGGGCTCGCCTTGTAGTCGCCGCCGACGCTCTTCGTGTCGGCCACGGCGGCGAACACGGTGGGACCACCGGAGGCGAGGGCCATGCCGGACGTGGTCAGCGTCCGCTTCTCGGTGTTGTTGACGGTCGTGACGGGCCGGGTGGTGCGGCACTGCTTCTTCTGCGGTGTGGTGAGGGCGCAGGAGGGGAGTTGGACGAGGGTGAGGCGGTCGGCGTAGTTGCCGCCGTAGAGGCCGGCGAAGGAGGAGTAGTCGAGTGCGGCGCGGACCTTGCCGGCGCGCTG
>NZ_JARGEE010000406.1:0-7885 GCF_033794485.1 Streptomyces sp. MB09-02B | reverse complement strand
CACGGGCACCGTGCCCCGCATCCCCACGGCGATCCTCGCCGCCGCGATCATGACGATCGCGGTTCCCTTCCGTCTCGGCGGGAACACCCGGGGGCCCGGTGGGCAAATCCTCAGGGAACCCTCCGCCCCCGGCCCCCCCCCCTAGCAGCCCCCGGCCCCCCCCCCCGCGAACCCGGCCCCCCGCAGCGCATGCACTTCCCCGTTCTCATCGCGGCTGACCTCGACCCCCCGCGCCGCCAACTCCCCGGCGGCCTCGTCGTCGCACCGGGCCACGAAGCTGTTGTAGAACCCCACGGTCTCGGTCCGCCCGAACAGATCGATCTCCGTCTGCGCCCCCTGGTACGGCACCACCTTCCGCACGATCGGCAGTCCCAGCTCCGCCGCGATCAGCTCGTGCCCGAGACAGACCCCGAGCACCCCGTACCGGTGCCCCCGCACCACCTCGGCGGTCAGCGACCGCAGGAACCCCATCTTCGGGTCGTCCCCGTCCGACGGGTCCCCGGGCCCGGGCCCCAGCACCACCACGCCCTCGTGCGCGAGCACACCCTCCCGCAGCCCCGGCTCGTCATACCGCCGTACCGTCACCTGCAGCCCCGACGACCGCAGCAGATGCGCGAGCATCGCCGTGAAGGTGTCCTCGGCGTCGACGACGAGCGCGTGCCCGGTCAGCTCACCCGTCCGCTCCCGCATCCGCAGCCAGAACGGCGCCAGCGAGGCCCGCCGCCCGTCCAGCGCGGCCCGCACCCGGGGATCCTCGGCCAGCCCCGGCAGCACCCGCTCCCGCTCCGGCCGGCCGGGCCGTACCCCCAGCGCCGCCAGCACCCCCGCCGCCTTCGCATGGGTCTCGGCGACCTCGCCCGCCGGGTCCGACCCCCGGACGAGGGTGGCCCCGACCGGCACCTTCAGCCGCCCGTCCGCCGCGATGTCGGCCGTACGGATCAGGATCGGCGAGTCCAGGGTCTGTGTACCGCCCGCGTCCCGCCCCAGCAGCGCCAACGCCCCGGCGTAGTAACCGCGCGCGACACCGTCCCGCCCGAGCGGCTCGTACCGCTCGATCACCCGGCACGCGTTCTGCACCGGCGACCCGGTGACCGTCGCGGCGAACATCGTCTCCTTCAGCACCTCCCGCACATCCAGCGAGGACCGCCCGCGCAGCTCGTACTCGGTGTGCGCCAGGTGCGCCATCTCCTTCAGCCGGGGCCCGACCACGACCCCGCCCATGTCGCCGACCGTGCACATCATCTTGAGCTCCTCGTCGACGACCATCGACAGCTCCTCGATCTCCTTGCCGTCGCCGAGGAAGGCCAGCAGGTCCTCCGGGGTGGGGCCCTCGGCCGGATAGCGGTACGTCCCGCTGATCGGGTTCATCACGACCGTCCCGCCGGACATCCGGACGTGCACCTCGGGGCTGGCACCGACCAGCGTGCGCTCCCCGGTGTGCACCACGAACGTCCAGTACGCCCCCCGCTCGCCCTCCAGCAGCCGCCGGAACAGCGCGAGCGCGTCCGCGCGGCCGAAGCCGGGAACCGTGCCCTCGTAGGTCCGCCGGATCACGAAGTTGGCGCCCTCGCCCCGCCCGATCTCCTCGCGCAGCACCCGGCCGACGATCTCCGCGTACTCCTCGTCGCCCACGTCGAAGCCACCGCCCTCGACCCGGACGTCGTGCGCGGGCAGCTCCGCGAGGGCCCGCTCCAGCGGCAGTGCGTACGACTCCTCCGGCACCAGCACCGACAGGGGCGTCCCGTCGTCGCGGACGTCGAAACCGCGCTCGCGGATCTGCCGGAACGGGACGAGCGCCAGCCCCTCGTCGGGGAGGTCGGCGAGACGCTCGTACGTCGTCACCGGGCCGATCAGCAGTTCCACCGTGTCGTGGTCGTACAGGCCGGGGGTGCGCCGTCGCAGCAGGGCGAACGGGCGGTCGTCGGACAGCAGCCGGGTCAGGTCCATGGGTTCCTCTTCCTGGGGGATCACGGTCGTCGTGGTGAGTCGTGGTGATCGAGAGGAACGGCCAGGCCCTGGAAACACCGAAGGCCGCCCCTCGGGCGGCCTTCGCGAAGTCTTGCGTACGCGCAGTCAGTGGGCCGCCGGATGAGCGGTCCACCACCAGTTCTGGGTCGAGTGCGCGAACATGCGCCGCACCCTACCGGAGAAAACCCGGAAACTCACATGATCGACACCTGGCGGTCGGCTTAGGATCACGCGTGCCCCACATACCGAGAACGCGATACCTGGCCCTAGTGACGGCGACGGCCGCCCTTCTCGCCGGGCTGACCGGACACCCCGCGACGGCCGCGGACGAGCCGACCACGACGCGGCTGCCGCTCGCCGGTGACCTCTTCAGGATGACCGACACCAGCACCGCGACGGCCGCGACGACCCTCGCCGACCGGCTGGCCGACGCCGACCTCACCGACGTCGTCACCACCGAGTACACGACGGACTCCACGGGAGCGGCCGATCCCGGCATGAACCTGGGCTCGATGCGCGCCTGCGCCGGCGACGAGACCAAGGCGCTGCCGCCTGTGGACCGGAGGATCGCCTGGTGCTGGTCCTCCGCGCTCGGCGACGACACCACCCCCCGCTGGTGGCCCCAGGGCATGAGCACCACCGGCACCGCCGACGGGGCCGACGGCGCGATCCAGGGCAGGAGCGTCACGGCGGTCGCCTGGCACTACAAGACGTTCCGGACCGACCCGGAGGGCACGGTCGAGGCGAACGACAAGTGCCGCACCAACAACCTGCTCAGGCTCTCGTTCATCGACCGCGAC
Source organism: Streptomyces sp. MB09-02B (assembly GCF_033794485.1). NCBI lineage: Bacteria > Bacillati > Actinomycetota > Actinomycetes > Kitasatosporales > Streptomycetaceae > Streptomyces > Streptomyces sp. MB09-02B. The sequence continues at coordinate 5,117 of NZ_JARGEE010000406.1, read as the reverse complement.
ACGCTCAAGTACCGCCACGTCCTGCTCGTGGAGCCGACCTCCGCCGGCCAGAACTTCAAGTTCGTCACCGGCCACGGCGGCGGCCTCGTCTGGTACGCCAACCACCTCTACGTCACCGACACCACCGGCGGCATCCGCGTCTTCGACGTCAACAAGCTCAGCAAGGTCGACGCCTACGGTTCCGGGCTCAACACGTACGGCGTCGACGGCGTCACCGGCCGGTCTAGCGCCTGCGGCCTCCCGTACGTCCTGCCGCAGACCCACTACTACCGGCAGGCCTCCCCACCGCCCTCCGGCGGCTGCGACAACGACGCCGTCGACGGGACCCCCGACCCCGACTCGCTCTGCTACTCGTGGCTCTCCCTCGACAAGACCGGCGGCAGCCCGTACAAGCTGGTCGCCGGCGAGTGGTACGGCGGTGCTCCGGGAGCCAGGATCGTGCGGTACCAGCTCAACCCGACCAGCGCCTCCACCTATCCGGGGCTGCTGAACATGTCCGGCGGCAGAACGGTGACCCACGACGCGTACGCAGCGACTCGCTACGTCGGCCTGCAGGGCGGCATGACCTGGACCGACGGCACCGGGCTGCTGAACTTCGCTTTCCACAAGGGCTGCGCCCTCCAGCCCGCCGTGTTCTCCCGCACCTGGGCCGGCGACACCCGCGCCCCGACGGCCTGCAACGTCACGGTCGGCGGACGGCCCCACGCGAGCGGCAACTGGGCGGTCGGCACCCCGCAGGCCCTCAGCCACTGGCCGAGGCTCGGCACGGCACGTGTGGACGAGCTGTGGGGGCTCACGGAGCACATCTGCGCCGGCACCGCCCTGCGGGCGAGCTTCCCCGACGAGTTCGAGGCCGTCGAGGAGGCCGACGAGCGACGCAACGCCTGCGACGGCTACCAGGGCGAGGCCAACCTCTCCCTGCGCACGGTCTTCGCCGTCGGCTTCGACGACCCGGCGGTCATGGACCTCCACTGAGGCACCCCCGATGCACCCCGCGGACCCCGCTCAGATCGAGCGGGGTCCGTCTCACTTGATGAGCAAGGGGATGGACGCCCGACATGACCCCGTAATGTGGACGTCGTGACCGTGAACGCTAAGTCCAGCGCGAGCGCTGGCAACACCTGGCGAGACCTGCCCGCGGCGCAGCAGCCCGAGTACCCCGACACCGAGGCTCTGCGCGCAGTCGTTGCGGAGCTCGAGTCGTATCCGCCGCTCGTCTTCGCGGGCGAGTGCGACCAGCTGCGCGCCCGGATGGCGTCCGTCGCCAAGGGAGAGGCGTTCCTCCTCCAGGGCGGCGACTGTGCCGAGGCCTTCGACGCCGTGTCGGCCGACCACATCCGCAACAAGCTCAAGACGCTGCTCCAGATGGGCGCGGTCCTCACGTACGCGGCCTCCGTGCCGGTCGTGAAGGTCGGCCGCATCGCCGGGCAGTACTCCAAGCCCCGCTCCAAGGGCACCGAGACCCGCGACGGCGTGACCCTGCCGACCTACCGCGGCGACTCGGTCAACGGCTTCGACTTCAACGAGGCCGCCCGCATCCCGGACCCCGAGCGCCTGAAGCGGATGTACAACGCCTCCGCCTCCACGCTCAACCTGGTGCGCGCCTTCACCACCGGCGGCTACGCCGACCTGCGCCAGGTGCACGCCTGGAACCAGGACTTCGTGAAGTCGTCCCCGTCCGGCCAGCGCTACGAGCAGCTGGCCCGCGAGATCGACAACGCGCTGAACTTCATGCACGCCTGCGGGACCGACCCGGAGGAGTTCCGCACCGTCGAGTTCTTCTCCTCGCACGAGGCGCTGCTGCTCGACTACGAGTCGGCGCTGACCCGTGTGGACTCGCGCACGGGCCGGCTGTACGACGTCTCGGCGCACATGGTGTGGATCGGTGAGCGCACCCGGCAGCTGGACCACGCGCACATCGAGTTCGCCTCGAAGATCCGCAACCCGATCGGGATCAAGCTCGGCCCGACGACCACGGCCGAGGAGGCGCTGCAGTACATCGAGCGCCTCGACCCGGACCGCGAGCCGGGCCGGCTCACCTTCATCGTGCGCATGGGCGCGGACAAGGTCCGCGACAAGCTGCCCGAGCTGGTCGAGAAGGTCACCGCCTCCGGCGCGACCGTGGCCTGGGTGACCGACCCGATGCACGGCAACACCTTCGAGGCGGCCTCCGGCCACAAGACCCGCCGCTTCGACGACGTGCTCGACGAGGTCAAGGGCTTCTTCGAGGTCCACAAGGGCCTCGGCACCCACCCGGGCGGCATCCACGTGGAGCTCACCGGTGACGACGTCACCGAGTGCGTGGGCGGCGGCGACGAGATCTTCGTCGACGACCTGCACCAGCGCTACGAGACCGCGTGCGACCCCCGGCTCAACCGCAGCCAGTCGCTCGACCTGGCGTTCCTGGTCGCGGAGCTGTACCGGGACTAGTAGGAGATCAACAGTGGGTGCGCCTGTTACGGGTGCGTGACAGGGCATGACGTGGGGCGCGGATCACATACGATCCGCGCCCCACTCCACTTTTGCGGTTCCTGCCTGCCGGGTAAGGTTAGGTTAGCCTCACCGATCATCGGGACGGCGTCACCCATCGATCCCGGCGGGAGGTGAACCGCGTGTTCGTCTGCAGTTGCTTCGGCGTCACCGAGCAGCAGGTCAAGAAGCATGCGGCGGACGGCGCCTGCACCCCTCGCCAGATCGCGTCGGCCTGCAAGGCGGGCACCGACTGCGGTTCGTGCGTCCGGCGGATCCAGGCGATCCTCGGCCGGGGAGCGTGCCCGCGCCGTGAGTCGGCCGACCAGGGCGAGTCGGTCTTCACCGAGCTCGAGGAAGCGGCCTGACCCGGCTCTCGGGCTTCTGCCCGGCTCAGCTCTCGGGCTGCTCGATCAGCTGCGCGATGTAGAGCGCCTCACCGAGCTTCTCCAGCAGTTCGAGCTGGGTGTCGAGGTAGTCGATGTGGTGCTCCTCGTCCGCGAGGATCGACTCGAAGATGTTCGCCGAGGTGACGTCACCCTTGTTGCGCATCACCTCGATGCCGCGCTTGAGCCGGTCGATCGCCTCGACCTCGATCATCCGGTCGGCCTCGAACATCTCCTTGACCGTCTGGCCCACGCGGACGTGGAACAGCCGCTGGTAGTTCGGCAGCCCGTCCAGGAACAGGATGCGGTCGGTGAGCACCTCCGCGTGCTTCATCTCGTCGAACGACTCGTGACGCGTGTACTTCGCGAGCTTCGTCCAGCCGAAGTTCTCCTGCATCTTGGCGTGCAGGAAGTACTGGTTGATCGCGGTGAGCTCCGCGGTCAGCTGCTCGTTGAGGAATTCGATGACCTCGGGGTCGCCCTGCATCGCAGCGGCTCCTTCCAAGCGGGGAACTGGGAGGTTGCGCCGCGATGATTGCACCGCCGTCGAAGATCGTCCAGTAAGTGCAAGCTTAGTAAGTAAGTGCAGCCTTAGTTCTAAATGTCCGGGTCGGGTGGGCCCTGGTCATGTGCACCACCCGGGGTCTGTCAGGATGGAGTCATGGGTCAGCCGGTGGAACGCGAATCAGGAGATCGCGCATCTGAGTACGCGGCGTCGTCGCAGCTCCCGCCGGGACAGCGGCTCCAGCGCGGCTGGCCGGTCACCCACTACGGGCCCGTCCCCAAGTTCCGTCCCGAGCGCTGGGACTTCCGGGTCTTCGGTGCCACCGCCGACGGCGAGAAGCACTCCTGGACCCACGACGAGTTCACCGCCCTGCCGTACGCCTCGGTCGTGGCCGATCTGCACTGCGTGACGAAGTTCAGCATGGTCGGCGCCGAATGGGGCGGCATCCCGGCCCGGACGATCCTGGACACCGCGCCGCCCGCCGCCGAGGTCACCCATGTGATGGTGTGGGCGGAGTACGGCTTCAGCTCCAACCTCCGCCTCGCCGACTTCGCCGACGACCGCACGATCTTCGCCACCCACAAGGACGGCGAGCTCCTCACCGCCGAACACGGTTTCCCCCTGCGCCTCGTCGTCCCCCACCTGTACGCCTGGAAGGGCCCCAAATGGGTCCGCGGCATCGAGTACATGACCGCCGACCGCCGCGGCTTCTGGGAGGAACGCGGCTACCACAACATCGGCGACCCCTGGCAGGAACAGCGCTACTCCTACCAGGAGGAGCCGGGGGACGGGCCCGAGCTCTGACGGTCCGGGCGAGGGCCGTCAGCCGTCCCCGTGGCGCTCGAACCGTCCCGGTCGGAGTCAGCCGTCCCTGAGCTTCTTCAGGCGTTCCACGTCCGCCGCGTGGCCCTCCTTGCCGCCGGGGGTCTCGATGATCAGCGGGACACCCGCCGTGGCGGGGTGGGTCATCAGGGCGCGGAAGGGGTCCTCGCCGATGTGTCCGGAGCCGATGTTCTCGTGGCGGTCCTTGTGGGCGCCGACGACGTCCTTGGAGTCGTTGGCGTGGATCAGCTTCAGCCGGCCCTCGCCGACGGTGTCCACCAGCAGGTCGAGGGTCCGGTGCATACCGTCCGGGCCGGTCAGATCGTGACCGGCCGCGAAGATGTGGCAGGTGTCCAGACAGACACCCAGCTTCGGATGGGCGTCCAGCGCCTCGAAGTACGGCCCGAAGTCCCAGGTGCGGGAGCAGAGCGAGGCCCCCTGGCCCGCCGTCGACTCCAGCAGCAGGAACGGGTCGTCGTCGTGGGTCAACTCGTCCAGCAGCGGCAGCAGATACTCCCGCACCTGCTTGAGCGCCACCGACCGGTCCCGCCCGCCGGTCGCGCTCCCCGTGTGCACGACCACCCCGAGCGCGCCGATCTCCCGGCCCCGGCGCAGCGAGTGCCGCATCGACTCCACGGACTTCTCGGCCGTCGCCTCGGTGTGCGAACCGAAGTTGATCAGGTACGGCGCGTGCACGTACGCGGGAATCGACTCCTCGGCGCAGGCCGCGCGGAACTCCTCGTCCTGCCGGGGATTGCCGACCGGGGTCGCCCAGCCGCGCGGATTGGCGACGAAGACCTGGACGGTCTCCGCCCTCAGATCACGGGCGTACGTCAGCCCGACGGAGTTCAGGCCCCCGGCGACGGGGACGTGACCGCCCACGGGGTTGCGGGAAGGGCCGACGGGGCCGGGGGTCGTTCCGGACGTACCGGGGG
>NZ_JARGEE010000405.1:0-7911 GCF_033794485.1 Streptomyces sp. MB09-02B | reverse complement strand
GCCCCATTCACCCCCAAGCCCCATTCACCCGCAGACGAACAACCGGCCTCACCAGCGCGGCACCGCCGGCGTCACCCACCCCGGCTCCGCCACCCGCATCGCCGCCGCGTCGTCCCGCTCCCGCAGGGAACCGTCGTCGGACAGCCACCGCTGGTGCAGGAAATCCAGCCTGTCCCGGTCCAGTTCGACCCCCAGTCCCGGCGCGTCCGACACCCGTACCGCGCCGTCCTCGAAGGTGAGCCGCGAGGTGAGGACGTCCTCCGACTGCCAGGGGTAGTGGGAGTCGCAGGCGTGGTGCAGGTTCGGCACGGTCGACGCCACATGGGTCATCGCCGCGAGGCTGATCCCCAGGTGGGTGTTGGAGTGCATGGACACCCCGACCCCGAACGTCCGGCAGATCGCGGCCAGTTCACGCGTGTTGCGCAGCCCGCCCCAGTAGTGGTGGTCGGACAGGACGACCTGCACGGCCCCCTTCGTGAACGCCTCCTCGATCTCCGCGAAGGTCGTCACACACATGTTGGTGGCCAGCGGAACCGACGTCCGCGACGCCACCTCGGCCATCGCGGGCGTCCCGAGCGCCGGGTCCTCCAGGTACTCGAGCACGTCGCCGAGCTCGTCGGCGACCTTCAGCGAGGTCTCCACGGACCAGGCCCCGTTCGGGTCCAGCCGCAGCGGGTGCCCGGGGAACGCCTCGGCCAGCGCGCGGACCGCCGCGACCTCCTCGTCCGGCGGGAAGACACCCCCCTTGAGCTTGAACGACGTGAACCCGTACCGCTCCTTGAACCGGCGGGCCTGCTCCACGACCCCGGCCGGGTCCACGGCGGCCCCCCAGTCGTCCCGCTCGCCCACGACGCCCTCGGGATGGTCGGCCCACCTGTAGAAGAGGTATGCGCTGTACTCCACGCTGTCCCGCACCTTCCCGCCGAGCAGCGCGTGCACGGGAAGCCCCAGGGCCTTGCCGAGCGCGTCGAGGCAGGCGACCTCGAAGCCCGACACGACCGACAGCCGCAGCTTGTCGGCCGTCTGGACCCCGCGCAGCCCGCCCACGTCGACCTGCCCGGAGACCCGCGACCCGTCGACGGCCACCTCGTCGGCGAGCGTGAACAGCCCGTTCAGGTCGCTGACCTGGCGGCCCACGAGCTTCGCCGCGAACGGCCGGGCCAGCTCCAGGTACTTGGTGTCGCCGTACGTCTCGCCCACCCCCGTGATCCCGTCGGCGGTCACCACCTCCACGATCAGCCGCGGGGTGTACGGCTGGTGCACCCCCTGCGTGTTCAGCAGCGGCGGGTCGGCGACCAGGATCGGGGTCAGCCGGACCTCGGTGATGGTCAGGTCACGTGTCGCGGTCACGGGGCGGCTCCTACGTGAGGTCGTCTTCCACCTGAAGTCATCTATGTATAGAGATGGAGGTTAGATAGGTGAACCGATCGGGTCAATGACGCCGTGCCGTCTCCTACGATCGGCGCATGTCGGAAACGCGCGGGTCGGAAACAGGGGGCGGCGTCCGTGTGGTGAAGTCGGCCGCGCGCACGGTCGACCTGCTCGAACTGCTGGCCGCGCGCGGCGACCGGCCCGCCCGCCTCCAGGAGCTGGCGGACGAGCTGCGGGTCCCGCGCAGCTCGATGTACGCCCTGCTCCAGACCCTGATCGGCCGGGGCTGGGTCCGCACGGACACCACCGGCTCCCTCTACGGCATCGGTATCCGCGCCCTGCTCACCGGCACCAGCTACCTGGACTCCGACCCCCGCGTACGCACCGTACGGCCCTACCTCGACGAGGCGTCCGACGCGCTCGGTGAGACGGTCCACCTCGCCCGCCTCGACGGCATGGACGTCGCGTACCTGGCGACCCGCGAGTCCCACGAGTACCTGCGCACCATCAGCCGCGTGGGACGCCGCCTCCCCGCCCACGCCGGCGCCCTCGGCAAGGCCCTCCTCGCCGAACGCCCCGACGTGGGCCTCCCCGAGGGCCCCTACCAGGCGCTCACTCCCCGCACCCACACCACCCGCGCCGCCCTCGCCGCGGACCTCGCCACCGTCCGCGCCCGCGGCTACGCCGTCGACCGCGAGGAAGGCGTCCCCGGCATCATCGGCTTCGGCTTCGCCCTGCGCACCGACACCCCCGCCACCGACGCCATCAGCTGCTCGGTCCCGGTGGCCCGCCTCACCCCGGAGCACGGGGAACGGATCGTGACGGTGATGAGAGAGATCCGAACGAAGATCGAGGAGACGACCCCGGGTGCAGCCGGCGGCGCGCCGGCCTGGCGCTGAAAAGCACGGGGCGCAGCCCCTGCTTTTCAGGGGCGCGGGGCTGTATCGATATGCGGCTCCGCCGCGTGGGCGCGAGAAGCCCCACCGGCCCGCAGACGGCCACGTACCCGCGGCCCCGAGCTCCCCCGGTAAAAGCCCTACGGCACTGTCACCGCCGCGTCGTACCCTGGGAAAGGGCAACACGAGCCCCACGGTCAAGAGGAGGACCCGCGGCCTACAGAGCCGGCCCATGACTCAGACACGCACAGCTCACACCCCCGCGCAGGGCAAGGCGAGAGCGCAGTTCACCGTCCCCGCGGCGCACCCCATGGTGACCGTGCTGGGCTCCGGCGACTCCCTCCTGCGCGTGATCGAGAAGGCCTTCCCGGCGGTCGACATCCATGTCCGGGGCAATGAGATCAGCGCGGTCGGCGACTCCCCCGAAGTCGCTCTCGTCCAGCGCCTGTTCGACGAGATGATGCTGGTGCTCCGCACCGGACAGCCGATGACGGAGGACGCGGTGGAACGCTCGATCGCCATGCTGAGGGCGAGCGAGAACGGGAAGAGCGAAGGCCTGGAGACCCCGGCCGAGGTGCTGACACAGAACATCCTGTCCTCGCGTGGCCGCACGATCCGCCCCAAGACGCTCAACCAGAAGCGGTACGTCGACGCCATCGACAAGCACACGATCGTCTTCGGCATCGGCCCGGCCGGCACAGGCAAGACGTACCTCGCCATGGCCAAGGCGGTCCAGGCCCTGCAGTCCAAGCAGGTCAACCGGATCATCCTGACCCGCCCGGCGGTCGAGGCCGGCGAACGCCTCGGATTCCTCCCCGGCACCCTCTACGAGAAGATCGACCCCTACCTGCGCCCGTTGTACGACGCGCTGCACGACATGCTCGACCCCGACTCGATCCCCCGGCTGATGGCCGCCGGGACCATCGAGGTCGCGCCGCTGGCATACATGCGCGGTCGCACGCTCAACGACGCCTTCATCATCCTCGACGAGGCGCAGAACACCTCGCCCGAGCAGATGAAGATGTTCCTCACCCGCCTCGGCTTCGACTCGAAGATCGTGATCACGGGTGACGTGACGCAGGTCGACCTGCCGAACGGCACGAAGTCCGGTCTGCGCCAGGTGCAGGACATCCTGGAGGGCTTGGACGACGTGCACTTCTCCCGGCTGTCGTCGCAGGATGTCGTCCGGCACAAGCTCGTCGGCCGTATCGTCGACGCGTACGAGAAGTACGACAGCGAGCACGGCACCGAGAACGGCGGCCACAAGGGCGGCCGGGGCAGGCAGTCCGGGCCCAAGGGGAAGTAGACAGACACCGCACCATGTCGATCGACGTCAACAACGAGTCCGGAACCGAGGTCGACGAGCAGGCGATCCTCGACATCGCCCGCTACGCGCTGACACGGATGCGCATCCACCCCCTCTCCGAGCTCTCGGTGATCGTGGTGGACGCCGACGCCATGGAGCAGCTGCACATCCAGTGGATGGACCTGCCCGGTCCGACGGACGTCATGTCCTTCCCGATGGACGAGCTGCGGCCGCCGTCGAAGGACGACGACGAGCCGCCGCAGGGCCTGCTCGGCGACATCGTGCTCTGCCCCGAGGTCGCCGAGAAGCAGGGCAAGGAAGCGGAGACGCAGCACTCCATGGACGAGGAGCTCCAGCTCCTCACCGTCCACGGGGTGCTGCACCTGCTGGGCTACGACCACGAGGAGCCGGACGAGAAGGCCGAGATGTTCGGCCTCCAGGCCGCCATCGTGGACGGCTGGCGCGCGGAGAAGGGCTTCACCGGCCCCTCCCCGGCACCGACCGTGTCATGAGCGCGACTCTCATCGGTGGTGCCGTCGCCCTGGTCGTCGTCGCCTGGCTCGCGGCCTGCGCGGAGGCGGGCCTCGCGCGCGTCTCCAGCTTCCGCGCCGAGGAGGCCGTACGGGCCGGGCGGCGCGGCAGCGCGGGACTCGCCCAGATCTCGGCGGACCCGACCCGCTATCTGAACGTGGCGCTGCTGGTGCGCGTGGTCTGCGAGATGGCCGCCGCCGCGCTTGTCACCTACGCCTGCCTGCAGGAGTTCGACGCGACCTGGGAGGCCCTGGTCGTCGCCATCGGGGTGATGGTCCTGGTGTCGTACGTGGCCGTCGGCGTCTCCCCGCGCACCATCGGCCGCCAGCACCCCCTGAACACGGCCACGGCGGCGGCGTACGTGCTGCTGCCGCTGGCCCGGATCATGGGCCCGATCCCGAACCTGCTGATCCTCATCGGTAACGCGTTGACGCCCGGCAAGGGCTTCCGCCGGGGCCCGTTCGCCTCCGAGGCCGAGCTGCGGGCGCTGGTCGACCTCGCGGAGAAGGAGTCCCTGATCGAGGCGGAGGAGCGCCGCATGGTGCACTCCGTCTTCGAGCTCGGCGACACCCTCGTGCGTGAGGTGATGGTCCCGCGCACCGACCTGGTCGCCATCGAGCGGTACAAGACCATCCGGCAGGCCCTCACCCTCGCCCTGCGCTCCGGTTTCTCGCGGATACCGGTCACGGGGGAGAACGAGGACGACATCGTCGGGATCGTGTACCTGAAGGACCTGGCCCGCAAGACGCACATCAGCCGGGACGCCGAGAGCGAACTGGTGTCCACGGCCATGCGCCCGGCCGTCTTCGTCCCCGACACCAAGAACGCCGGTGACCTGCTGCGCGAGATGCAGCAGGAGCGCAACCACGTCGCCGTCGTCATCGACGAGTACGGCGGCACCGCCGGCATCGTCACCATCGAGGACATCCTGGAGGAGATCGTCGGCGAGATCACCGACGAGTACGACCGGGAGCTGCCGCCGGTGGAGGAGCTGGGCGACGACCGCTACCGCGTCACCGCGCGCCTCGACATCACCGACCTCGGCGAGCTGTACGGCCTCGACGCCTACGACGACGAGGACGTGGAGACCGTGGGAGGCCTCCTCGCCAAGGCCCTCGGCCGTGTCCCCATCGCCGGTGCCTCCTCGGTCGTGGCCCTCCCGGACGAGCGCGAACTGCGGCTCACCGCGGAGGCCGCCGCCGGCCGCCGGAACAAGATCGTCACGGTGCTGGTGGAGCCGATCGGTCCCGCCGGGTCGCCGGAGGAGGAGAAGAAGTCCGAGTGACACCACAGGAGTTGAGAGCCTTCTGCCTCTCCTTCAATGAGGCCGTCGAGGACTTCCCCTTCCGCCCCGACATCTCCGTCTTCAAGGTCCTCGGCAAGATGTTCGCCCTGAGCTGGATCGACCAGCGGCCCCTGAAGGTCAACCTCAAGTGCGACCCCGAGGACGCGGTCCGGCTGCGCACCGAGCACCCCGGCCTCATCACCCCCGGCTATCACATGAACAAACGCCACTGGAACACCGTCGCCCTCGAAGCAGGCCTCCCGGACCGCCTGGTCGAGGAGCTGATCGAGGACTCGTACGACCTGGTGGTCGCGGGTCTGCCCCGCGCGGAGCGCCTGCGTCTCGACCGGGCGTGAGCGCACCCCGGGGCGTCGCGGACCGGCCGGGTCTCCGTATGCTCGGCTCATGACCGACAGCAGCGCGCTCGACCTCGATCCCGAGGACCGGAAGATCGTCACGCTCGCCCGTTCCGCGCGGGCCCGCAACGGGGTGCCCGAGGGGGCGGCCGTACGTGACGAGACGGGCCGTACGTATGTCGCCGGGACCGTGGCCCTGGACTCCCTGCGGCTCAGCGCGCTGCGCACGGCCGTCGCCATGGCGGTGGCCTCCGGCGCGAAGTCCCTGGAGGCGGCGGCCGTGGTGACCGCCGCGGAGACCGTCTCCGACGAGGACCGGGCCGCTGTGCGGGACCTCGGCGGGCCCGGGACCCCGGTCCTGCTGGCGGGGCCGGACGGGTCGGTGCGCGCGACGGTGACGGCGGGCTGAGGACCGCGCCCCCCGGGAAGTCCCGCTAGTTCTTCTGCAGGGTGCGGGTCACTCCCGCGATGACGGCCGTCGTGAGGATCCAGCCGACGGCGATCAGGGCGTAGGCCAGCCACTGGAGGGTGCCGTCCGTCCAGTACCAGGCCGTGCGCTGGCCCAGGCCGCCGATGGGGACCAGCAGGTCGAGGGTGTAGACGAGCGGCTGGAAGGGCGCGCCCTCGTCCTGTTTCACCGCGGTGGGGGTGGCGGTGTCGAACGCCGTCGTCCCCAGCAGGACCAGCGCGAGCAGCCAGACACCGGCCAGCCAGGGGCGGTAGCCGTAGCCGACGGTCGCGTCGAGGAGGTGGCCCCAGAGGCGGGCCGCCGGGGAGAGCGTGCTCCGCCGGTGTCGTTGTTTGGCCAGCAGCACCCGGCGGGCGTCGTCGTCGTGCCCGACCTTGCGGTACCAGGCCGCGAGTTGCTCGTACGGCTGCGGGCTGTAGCCCGGGCTGCGGCGTATCCACTCCACTCGGCGGTTCACGGCCGCCGGGCCGCTCACCGCCTCCCGTCGCTCGCCGTCCGCCTCGGCGGACTTGATCGAGCCGTAGACGAAGCCGTCCAGCTCCACGACCTCGGGCCAGCTGTGTGCGCTCTCGTGGAGGTACGACACCTGGGCGCCCCGTAGATCCACCGCGCCCGTCGGCCGCCGGGCCAGGGCGAAGTCGAAGTCGGCGGCCTGCACGAGCATGGCCATCAGGGCCGGGCCGGTGCCCGCGCCGTCGGCGGGCGGCCCGTTCAGGACGGCGCCCTCGAAGGTCAGGTTGTCCGTGATCTGGGCGCCCCGCAGGCGGATGGTGCCGTGGGAGACGAATCCGCCGGAGCAGTCGACCGTCTGGGCGACGGCGTTGTCCAGGGCGAGGGTCACCCCCTGCGGGCCGGGCCGTTCCAGGCGGGCCCCCTGGAAGAACAGTCCGCCGGGCAACTGGGCGCCCAGCAGCCGGATCTCGCCGTCGGCGACGAAGCCGCGCCGGCAGAAGAGGCCTCCTTCGACGATCAGGCCACCGGCGGCCATGGCCCAGCCGCCGGGTGCGATCAGCCGGGCCTTGTTCAGCATGATGCCGCCCGCCACATGGGCGTTGACGAGCGACAGGGCGGTGCTCGCGCGGTGGAAGGGCGAGGAGGGCGGCCCGGCCTCCACCTGGGTGCCGTGCAGGTCGAGACGTCCGCCGATCCGGCTCGCCCCGGCCTCCAGTCGGGGCACCCGGCTGCTCATGATGGCGACCGTCCGGGTCTCCGCCCCGTAGAGGTTCACCTCCTGCTCGAACCAGCAGCCCTCCAGCCAGAGGGGATGCTCGATCCGGGCGCCGGCCAGGTCGACATGGCCGGAGATCCGCGCGCCGGCGAGGGAGAGCGAGCCGACCGCGCCGGGCCGCTGGGCGGCGTTGGCACCCAGCAGCAGCGCCACGATCACCGTCGCCCGTACCGTGCGCTCGGGCCCCCAGCCCTCGCCGTCGGTGACCCGGTCCTCCTCCGGCACCCCCGTCCGCAGATCGACCCGCCGCCCCTCCGGGAACGCGTCCCACAGCTCACGTTCCGGCCCCGTCAACTCCTCGTAGCTGAGCACCAGTACAGGGTATTGAATCCTCCCCTCCCTGAAGGGAAGGGGATTCCTGGCTCAGGCCGCTCTACCTTCTTGAGCGGGTTGATCGAGCCGTTCGTAGGGTTGGGTCGCCCAGGGGTGCCGGGTGTGGCTATCAGGCCGCTGCCGTTCATGGCTCACG
>NZ_JARGEE010000404.1:0-7922 GCF_033794485.1 Streptomyces sp. MB09-02B | reverse complement strand
GTCGGGGCGGGGGGAACACCCGTGCAGTCGAGGGCCCTCGGTTGTGGGGCCAGCCTTGGACGTCCGGTAGCGCCGGGGGGTGGCCTGGGTCGGGTGGGCCCTGGGGTCGGGGTCCGGGGCGCCACGGAGGGCGCGGGCGTTGTCGAAGGTGACCGGCCCGGGGGCCGCCGGCAACCCTCGCGACGGCAGCCGTCACGGGACGGTCACCTTCGATAACGCTCGCACCATGGGAGCGCTCCCAGACCCGCGTCGAAGGGACGGCCATGCAGACGACACCCCGCCACTTATCCCGACGGACGATGGTCGCCGCAGCAGCGGCGGGCCTCGTCTCCACGGTCGTGTCCCCCGCGCGGGCCGCCGAGGCCCGGGCGGCCCGCTTCCACACGGTGGGCCGGGTCAGGCGGGCCGCCGACGGGACCGTCCGGTACAGCTGGCCCGGCGTCTCCTTCGAGGGACGGTTCCACGGCTCCGGCGTCGGGGTGGTCCTCGACGACGCCGACAACGACTACGACGTCCAGGTCGACGGGGCGACCGTCGCCACGCTCGTCACCCCGGGCCGTACCGTCTCCTGGGTCGGCGGCCTCTCCGACGGCGTCCACCGCGTACGGGTGGTGAAGCGCACGGAGAGCCCCTGGGCGGTCGGCCGGTTCGGCGGGTTCGTCGCGGGTCCCGGCGGCGGGATCCTCCCGGCACCCCGGGCACGGCGCCGGCAGATCGAGTTCATCGGCGACTCGTACACCGCCGGATACGGCAATGTCTCCGAGATCCGGGACTGTTCCGGCAACGGCGGGGTCAACCGGAACAGCAATGCCGATCTCGCCTTCGGGGCACTCACCGCGCGGAAGCTGGCCGCCGACTCCCAGATCAACGCCTTCTCCGGGCGCGGCATGGTCCGCAACTACAACGGCGGCGAGCCCGGAACCGACTTCCGCACGTACTACGACCGGGCCCTGCTGAACGTCGAGGGCGACGTCTGGCGGCGGCCGCGCTCCTGGTGTCCGCAGGTCGTCGTGGTCGGTCTCGGCATCAACGACTTCTCGACGCCCCTGAACCCCGGGGAGCGCTGGAGCACGACGGCCGAGTTGGTCGCCGCCTACGAGAGCGCCTACCACGGGTTCCTCGACAAGCTGCGCGCCCGGTACGGCCCGGGGACGTTCCTCGTGGTCGCCGCTGCCCGCCTGTGGAACACCACGGCGTTGGCGGAGGCCACCGCGCGGATCGTCGAGGAGCGGGCCCGGCGGGGCGACGGCCGGGTGAGCCACTGGTACTACGACGACCCCGGCCTCGACTTCCTGGGGTGCGACTGGCATCCCTCGCTCCACGACCACCGGATCATCTCCGGGCTGCTCGACACGCACCTTGCGGGGCTGCCGCTGCGCTGGTGAGGCGGCCGTCGTCGGGTGGGACCGGACTCAGGCCGACAGGGCTCAGGCCGGCAGGGCGCGGCCCGGCTGCAGCGCGTCGAGCAGGCCCGTGTGGTGGAGGGTCGCGACGGGCGCGAGGAGGTCGGGGTGGCGCAGGAGTGCGGCGGCTCGCCGGTCGAGGTCGTCCGGGCTGAGGAGCCGGCGGAAGGCGGCGGGCGTGCCGGCCGTGTGCGGGGACCCGTCGAGGGCGTCCACGGCGGCCCGGGCCAGCGTGGCATCGGACAGGAGGCAGGCCGCCCAACTGGCCACGACCTCGTCCACCCAGGTCCGCCAGGCGTACTCGTCGGGTGTCGGGGTCTCGTCGTGGCCGGTGATCCAGTCGAGCCGGGCGGAGCCGCCCGGTCCGGCCATGCCGACGAGGGCGGCGTCCATCGGTGTCGGATAGCGGAGCCAGGCGGCCACGGTGACGGCCTGCCGGGCCTGCGCCTCGCAGAGGGCGCCGTCCAGCGCGCCGCCGCCCGCCGGGTAGGCGCGCGTCAGCCACTGGGTGGTCGCCGCTATGAGGGGGGAGAGATCTGCGAGCACGCTGGGCCATCCGTGGGTACTGGGGGACGCGTGGCAAAAGTAGTCGTGCGCCGCCCACCCTCAAATGGCGCAGGCCACGGAACGGACGTGTCCTGGGCCACACCTGTGCGCCGCACTGACTCACCGGACGTCAATACGACGCATTCGGGACGGCGGGGGTTTCACTGACCTCCCCAGAGGTCCGGACGACCGGAACGGAACGCCGGGACGTGCAGGCAAGGAGCGACGGACATGGCACACGGCGGAGACGTCATCGAGGAACTGAAGGCGGACCACCGGGAGGTGGCGGAACTCTTCGGCAAGATCGAGGAATTGCCTACCGGTGACCCGAAGCGTAAGGAGTTCGCCGACCTGGTCACCATCGAGTTGGTACGGCATGCCGTCGCGGAGGAGGCCCACCTCTACCCGGCGGTCCGCGAGCACCTGAGCAACGGGGACGCGGTCGCCGACCGGGAGTTGGCGGATCACACCGCCGCCGAGCGCACCATGAAGGAACTGGAGCGGCGCGGCGCCGACGACCCGGAGTTCGACCGGCTGATCACGCAGCTGATGGCCGAGGTCAGGCATCACGTCCGGGACGAGGAGAGCAATCTCTTCCCGCAGTTGGCGAAGGCCGCTTCCGCCTCGGTGCTGAACGACCTCGGCGACAAGGTCCGCCGGGCCAAGAAGCTGGCTCCGACCCGTCCCCACCCGGCGGCCCCGACCAAGCCGCCGGCCAACAGGATCCTCGCGCCGGGCCTCGGACTCGTCGACCGGATGCGCGACGCGTTGAGCGGCCGGGGCAAGGAGTCCTGAGAGGCATACCGTTGCCCGCCATGAGGCTTCTGATCATCGGCGGCAGCGGTTTCCTGGGCGGCGAGTTGGCGCGCCGGGCCGTGGCGGCGGGACACGAGACGTCCGCGACCTACGCCTCCCGGCCGCCCGACACCCGGCACGACGTCCCGCCGGACCTCTCCTGGCACGAACTCGATCTACGGGATCCCGCGGGGCTGACCGAGGTGCTGGCGCGGGTGGCTCCCTCGGTCGTCGTCAACGTGTCGAGCGGCGACTCGGACTGGGCGGTCACCGCCGAGGGCGGGATCCGGGTGGCGGAAGCCGTGGCCGGGCGGGGCTGCCGGCTGGTCCATGTGTCGAGCGATGCCGTGTTCTCGGGCGACGGCGGCCCCTACGACGAGACCCGCCTCCCGGATCCCGTCACGCCGTACGGTGCCGCGAAGGCGGCGGCGGAGACCGGGGTCCGGCTGCTGGCGCCGGACGCCGTCGTGGTGCGGACCTCGCTGATCATCGGGGACGGGCAGACCCTGTCCGTGCACGAACGGCATGTGCGCGATCTGGCGGCCGGTGCCCGCGACGGTGTGCTGTTCACCGATGTGGTGCGCTGTCCCGTGCACGTGGCCGACCTGGCCGCCGCGCTGCTGGAGCTGGCGGCGTCCGAGGTGGCCGGCGTCCGGCACGTCGCGGGGCCGGACGCCCTCACCCGGTACGAGCTGGGTGTCCTCGTCGCCCGCCGCGACGGTCTCGATCCGAAGCGGCTGCCCGCCGGGCGCCAGGCCGACGGCGCCCGGCGGGGAGCCCTCGACGTCCGGCTGGACAGCCGGGTCACCCGGCGGCGCCTGCGCACCCGGCTGCGTGGCGCCCGCGAGTTCCTCGCGGAGCCGCCGCCCTGACGGACGTTCACCGGGCGGTGTTTCAGCGTGCGGTGCGGGCGAGGTCGGCCATGACCTCGACGGTGCGGTCCAGTTCGGCGTCGGTGTTGTAGTAGTGCGGGGAGAGCCGGACCAGGGGGTGGACGCCTCGGTGTTCGGTGTCGAACTGGGTGTGTTCCGGGACGGTGGTGGTGACGTAGCGGTAGGAGACGGGACCGGCGAGGTCCGGGCTCACCAGCGTCCAGGTGATCGGCACCCGGCCGGCCACGGGGTCGGCGATGCGGGCGAAGGCCAGTGTGGTTGAGGGCCGCGATGGAGATGTCGCTCGTGGCGTCGTAGAGGCAGTTCCCGACGCCGGTCGCGCTGTAGAAGGTGCCTTCGCCGGAGTAGGTGACGCCGGGCCGGACACTGGCGTACGCCGGTGCGGGGGCCGCGGTCAGGAGAGCGGTGGCGGCGGCGAGGAGGGTGAGCCGACTGCGCGTGTCGATGCCTTTCGAGGACGGCGGGGCGTGCTCGGGGGCCGAGATCCTGACATCGTTGAATCCTCAAGTGAAGCGGGTTTACGGCCATACGCCCGGAAGACCCGAGTCGCACCCGGGCCCTTGTCACCCACGGACGAACACGGGGCCCGCAGGACTCATCTCCCGCAAACAGAACGGGGATCCGCCCGGTCCGGCCCACCTCCGCTGCCATATTCGAAAGCCACTTCGGAGGTGGCTGTGACGCTAGAGGTGACGACATCCCGGGCGAGGCAGGTGGCGGACCGTACGCCCGGCCGAGTGCCCGCGCGGACCCCGGAACCGGACCCCGAGCCGGTCCCGGAACCGGACCCCGAGCCGGTCCCGGAACGGGGACCCGTGCCGGTCCGTGCGCACACCGTCGACCCGACACCCGACCGGACCGTCGACCGGACACCCGACCGGACCGCCGACCGCATCGCCGAGTTGGACGGCCGCCGGACGCGCGCGCTCACGCCCGGCGGGCCCAGGAGACGCGGGGAGTACGGAGCCCGCGAGCGGATCGATCTGCTGCTGGACGCGGGCTCGTTCACGGAGACGGGCCTGTTCGTACGGGCACGGCCCACCGGGGACGGCGGCCGGCGGCCGTACGGCGACGGGGTGGTCACCGGGCACGGCACGATCGACGGCCGTCAGGTCTGCGTCTTCGCCCAGGACGCCACGGTGTACGGCGGCAGCATGGGCGAGGCCTTCGGGGAGAAGACCCTCGCGCTGATGGACCTCGCCCTGAAGACCGGCTGTCCGGTCATCGGGCTGAACGACGGCGGCGGCGCGCGCATCCAGGAGGGCGTCACCTCTCTCGCCCTCTACGCCGAACTGGTGCGCCGCAACGTCCAGGCGTCCGGCGTGATCCCGCAGATCTCGGTCGTCCTGGGCCCCTGTGCGGGCGGGGCCGCGTACTCCCCGGCCATCACCGACTTCACCGTGATGGTGGACGGCGCCTCGCACATGTTCGTCACCGGCCCCGACGTCATCGAGACGGTCACCGGCGAACGCACCAGCGCCGAGGAACTGGGCGGCGCCCGCACCAGCAACACCGTCAACGGCAACGCCCACTTCCTCGCCGCCGACGAGGTCGACGCCCTCGACACCGTGCGCGACCTGCTGTCGTACCTGCCCGCCAACAACCTGGAGCGGCCGCCGCAGTACGCGCCGGGGGCCGCGCCAGCCGGGCCGTGCCTCGACACGGTGGTGCCGGACCGGCTCGGCCAGGCCTACGACATGCGGGAGGTGCTGCGCGCCGTCGTCGACGACGGTGAACTCCTGGAGATACAGGAGCTGTTCGCGCCGAACATCATCTGCGCACTGGCTCTCGTCGAGGGAGCCACGGTCGGCGTCGTCGCCAACCAGCCGCTGCGCTCGGCCGGGGTCCTCGACATCGACGCCTCCGAGAAGGCCGCGCGGTTCGTCCGGTTCTGCGACGCGTTCGGCATCCCCCTGCTGACCTTCACCGACGTCCCCGGCTATCTCTCCGGCGTCCGCCAGGAGCAGGCCGGCATCATCCGCCGGGGCGCCAAACTGCTGTACGCCTACGCCGAGGCGACCGTCCCCAAGGTGACGGTGGTGGTGCGCAAGGCGTACGGCGGCGGGTACGCGGTGATGGGGTCCAAGCACCTCGGCGCCGACATCAACCTCGCCTGGCCCACCGCCCGGATCGCCGTCATGGGCGCCGAGGGCGCGGTGGGGGTCCTGCACCGCCGCGAACTCGCCGCCGCGGACGACCCCGAGGCGCTGCGGGCCCGCCTGGTCACCGCGTACGAGAGCACGTACGGGACCCCGTACCTCGCCGCCGAGCGCGGGTACGTGGACGCCGTAATCGCCCCGCGCGACACGCGTGCCCACATCTGCCGCGCCCTGCGCGCGCTGCGCGGCAAGCGGGCCCCGATGCCGGAACGGCGTCACGGCAACATCCCGCTCTGAGCGTGCCCACGCGTGAGCGCGTCCTGCGGGGCGCGCGCCGGGTCCGCCGAGTCCCGCCACCGTCGGCCACCGCCATCACCCCGTCACCGCCATCACCCCGTCACCGCCGTGACCGCAAGCCGTCCCGCGACATGAGGAGCCGTGCCCGATGGACAGCCGCCGCCCCCCGCTCGCACCCGCCTTCCGGAGTCTGCCGGAGTACGTGCGGCACTGGGCCGAGACCACCCCCGACCGCCGGGCGTTCACCTTCGTCGACCATCCCGCGCCGCAGTCGCGGGGCGTCCACCGCACCCTGACCTGGCGTCGGCTGGACCTGCGCGTACGGGCCGTGGCCGCCCGGCTCGCGGCGGAGGCCGGGGCCGGGGAGCGGGTCGCGGTGCTGTGCCCGCAGGGGACGGAGTACGTCACCGCCTTCCTCGGGGCGCTCGCGGCCGGTCTGGTCGCCGTACCGCTGTACCCGCCCGGTCTGCCCGGGCAGGGCGACCGGCTGTCGGCGGTACTGGCCGACGCGTCCCCGGCGGTCGTCGTCACGACGTCCCAAGTCCTGGACGGGGTAGTGGAGTTGTGCGAGGGCCGGGCGGTTCGGGTCGTCGCCGTGGACCGGATCCCCGACTCGGCCGCCGATGACGAGCGGCCGCCGTCCACGGCCGACCCCACCGCCGTCGCCTATCTCCAGTACACCTCCGGCTCGACCCGCACCCCGGCGGGGGTCGAGATCACCCATGCCAATGTCGTCGCCAACGGCCGCCAGGCGCTGTCCGCCTACGGTGCCGACGCGCACCCGGCGACCTGTGTGGGCTGGCTGCCCCTGTACCACGACATGGGGCTGGTGCTGAGTGTCGCGGCGCCGGTGGTGCGGGGGCTGTTGTCGGTCCTCATGGACCCGGTGGCGTTCCTGCACGAGCCCGTGCGCTGGCTGCGGCTGTTGGCCGCCCACCCGCGCGCGTTGAGCGCGGCGCCCAACTTCGCCTACGACTACTGCGCTTCGGCGGTCACCGAGGCGCAGAAGACGGGGCTGCGCCTGGACGGGGTCATGGCGCTGATCAACGGCAGCGAGCCGGTCCGTCCCGGCACGGCCGACCGCTTCCACGCCGCGTTCGCCGCCCAGGGCCTCGTCCCGGAGACGCACTGTCCGTCGTACGGCCTGGCCGAGGCGACCGTCTTCGTCAGCGCGGCGCGGCCCGGCGAGCCGTTGCGCGGATTCGCGCTCGACCGGGACGCCCTGGCCTCCGGCAAGGCCCTGCCCGCGCGCCCCGAGGACCCGAGGGCCGTGCTGCTGGCCGGCTGCGGTACGCCGGCGGGCCAGCGGGTGCGGATCGCCGACCCGGTGACACGGGTCGCGCTGGCCGAGGGCGAGGTCGGCGAGATCTGGGTGCAGGGCCCCAACGTCGGCCGGGGCTACCGGAACCAGGACCAGCAGACCCGGCGCGTCTTCGGCGCCCGGCTCGCCGATGCCGCGTCCGGTCCGGGCGAATGGCTGCGGACCGGCGACCTGGGCACGGTCCTGGACGGGCAACTGCTCGTCACCGGCCGGCTGAAGGACCTCATCGTCATCGACGGGCGCAACCACTACCCGCAGGACGTGGAGGCCACGGCCCAGGAGGCGCATCCGGCCGTACGGCGCGACCGGCTCGCCGCGTTCGGTGTGCCGGGCGGCACCGGGGAGCGGGTGGTCGTCGTCGCGGAGCACGCGCGGGCCGTGCCGCTCGCCGACATCGACGTGCCGGCCCTCGTGCGGACCGTCCGCGCGGCCGTCTCCGCCCGGCACGGGCTGCGGCTCGCCGACGTCGTCCTCGTCCCGCCGGGGTCGGTGCCCCGGACGTCCAGCGGGAAGGTCTCGCGGGCGTCGACCCGCGAGCGCTATCTGGCGGGTGCCTTCGGGGTGGGGG
>NZ_JARGEE010000403.1:0-7927 GCF_033794485.1 Streptomyces sp. MB09-02B | reverse complement strand
GCCTGAAGGGAGGGGCCGCTGCCTGAAGGGAGGGGTGCCTGATTCGGGAGAAAAATCCTGCGAAAAGCCCTTCTCCGTCGAAGATTTGCGCGAGTCGGGGGTTTGACTTCGCAGAAGTGGTACGAGCGCGTCACGTCCGCGCAGCACCCGCTTAACACGGGTCCGGCACATTGGTGGGTGTCGGCAGGGCGGGAGCGGCTCCCCGCCCCGGCCGACGACCGAAACGGCGCCAAGGACCTCCGGAGCGGCTCCCGGACCTCCATGGACGCCACGGACGCGCCAGCCAGGTTCCGACCCGGCCCGCGTCCCTCGCGGGGACCGCCGTCGTCCCGCCCCCCGTCACACGGGGGTGCGGCGGTCCCCGCGCATATCTCGTGGGGGAGCGCCGTGGCGGTCACCCTTCCCGGTCCGCGTCGCCGCTCCTGCCCCGGCGCCGGCGCCGGTCCAGGATCGGTGAGTCGCGCAGGGCCCAGGCCACGTTCACGCCGACGATGCCCGCCCAGGTGACGAACAGGCCGCGAAGATCGGCCACCCCGCCGCCGATACCGGACAGGGGGATGGCGACGACGAGGGAGACCACGCCGAAGCCGTAGCGTTCGCCCCAGCTGTCGGTGGACTTGTCGGGGGAGCGGCTGCCACGGGCCACCACCATCTGCTGCTCGGCCACCTGACGCCGTACCCGGCGGTCGACCGCGCTGTCGATGCGCTGGTCGACCTTCTCCAGGAACGAGTCGACGAGCGCGGACTCGTAGTCCTCGCCCAGTTCTCTGCGGGCGTGCAGGGTGGCGGCGAGTTCCTTCTTCAGCTCGGTGTCGCCGAACTGTGGGTCACGGGCATCCATTCCGGTCATGCTCCTCACGGTAGGGAGCCTGGATCCGCGTGGCACTGGGGTTAGCCCCCCAGTCGGCGCACCGGCTTCCCCCGCCTCCCGTGCGGCATCCCTTGCCCGGCCTGCATAGACTCATGCAGAGTTCTCGGTGTCTGAATATGTGGTGTCCGCTGGGGCTGAGGAGGCTGCGGGTATGTCCTCTCGGATCATGAGCGCGACGGATGCTTCCGCTTCCGCTGCCGCCGTCGCCGCGCCGACCGCGCCGACCGCGCCGACCGCGCCGACCGCGCCGACCGTGCCGTCCGCGTCGACCGGGCTCGTCGTCCTCGACGGGCGGGCGCTGGGGGTCGCCGACGTCGTCCGGCTCGCCGACGGTGTCGTACGGCCGGTGCCCGACGGCGCGGCCGTGCGGCGGGTCGAGGAGTCCTGGGAGGCTGCCCGGCTGATTGCGGCGGCCGGACGCGTGTACGGCCGCTCCACCGGCGTCGGTGCCAACCGCACCGAGGACGTGCCCACCGAGGCCGCCACCGAGCACGGGCTGCGGCTGCTGCGCAGTCACGCCGGGGCCATCGGGGAGGAACTGCCCGCCCGACAGGTACGGGCCATGCTCGCCGTACGCGCCAACCAGCTGCTCGCGGGCGGCGCGGGACTCCGGCCGGCCGTGGTCACCGCGCTCTGCGCCGCGCTGGAGAGCGGGGCGTACCCCGTGGTCAACGAGTTCGGTTCGGTGGGGACGGGCGACATCGCGGCGCTGGCCCAGGTGGGGCTGGCGCTGGCGGGGGAGCATCCGTGGCGGGTGCCGGGGACGCGGCCCGAGCGTGCGGGCGTCGTTGCCGTCGAGCGCCCCCACCCCGGCGTGCCCGAGGCGCAGGCGCTCGACAACAACGACGCCCTGGCGCTGATCAGCAGCAACGCGCTCACGCTCGGGCAGGCCGCGCTCGCGCTGCACGAGTTGCGGGGGCTGATCGCGGCCACGCAGGTCGTCGCCGCGCTCTCGCTGCTCGCCGTGGACGGCTCGCACGAGGCGTACGCGGCGCCCGTGCACGTCGCGCGCGCTCACCGAGGGGCGCGCGAGGTGGCCCGGGTCATGCGGGAGCTGATCGGGGCGGCCGACCGGCCCACACCCCCGCTGGGGCGGATCCAGGACCCGTACGGCTTCCGGTGTCTGCCGCAGATCCACGGTCCCGCGCTGGACGCGGCGGACGCGCTGGAGGGCGTTCTGGAGGTGGAGTTCAACGCGGCGGCGGAGAACCCGCTGATCATCCCGGAGGACATGGCCGCGTACCACCACGGTGGCTTCTACCAGGCCCAACTCGCCCTCGCCCTCGACCATTTCAGACTCGCCACGACCCAGGTGGCCCGGCTGTCGACCTCCCGGCTCTCCTCGCTCAACGAGCCCGCGTACACCCGGCTGCGGCCCTTCCTCGCCGACCACGAGCCCGCTTCCTCGGGCGTGATGATCCTGGAGTACGCCGCCGGGGCCGCCCTCGGTGACCTGCGGGCCTTCTCCGCGCCCGCGTCGCTCGGCCACGCTGTACTCTCCCGGGGCGTCGAGGAACAGGCCAGCTTCGCCTCGCTCGCCGCCCGGCAGACGCTGCGGGCGTGCGGCGCGTACCGGCTCGTCGTCGGCTGTGAACTCGTCGCCGCGGTGCGGGCGTTGCGCCAGCGGGACCTGCGGCCGGATCCGGGACTGCCGGTCGGGCGCGCACTGGAACTGGCGGAGGCCGTGCTCGACCCCGACCCGGCCGACCGGCCGCTGACGGCGGACGTGGGCGCGGCGGCCGTACTGCTCGATCGGTTCACCGAGATCTGGACGGACGTCCAGGCGGATCCACTGAGGGGGAGCGCGTCATGAGCGCGGACAAGGGCCCGGGCGTGACGGGCGTGGCGGACGGTCCCGCCGCGCGGCTGCAGGCGCTCTTCGAGGGGCACCGGCTGACGCCCACCCAGCGGCGCATCGCCCACAGCATGGTGCGGCGGGCGGCCGACGTGCCCTTCCTGTCGAGTGTGGAACTGGCCGAACTGGCCGGGGTGAGCCAGCCGTCCGTGACCCGGTTCGCGGTGGCGCTGGGCTTCGACGGCTACCCGGCACTGCGCCGGCACCTGCGGGACGTCGGGCCCGCCGAGCCGGCGCCGGACACCGCCGCGTACAACGAGTACCAGCAGGCCGTCGAGGCCGAGATCGAGAACTTGCGGCATCTGGCCGAGGTGCTCGCCGACCCCGCCCCGGTGGCCCGCGCCGGGCGGCTGCTGGCCGCGTCCCGGCCGCTGCCGGTGCTCGGACTGCGGGCCGCGGCCTCCCAGGCGTACGGGTTCGCCTACTTCGCCGCCAAGGTGCACCCCGACGTACGGCTGCTGCACGAGGGCGGCAGCATGCTCCACGACCGCGTCGACGCGGCCGTGCGCGGGGGCGCGAGCGCGCTGCTCTGCTTCGCGCTGCCCCGGCACCCCCGCGAGGTTGTCGAGGCCCTGGCGTACGCCAAGGAGGCGGGGCTCTTCGTCGTCACGGTCGCCGACTCCGCCTTCGCGCCCGTCGCCAAGGTCTCCGACCTGCTGCTGCCCGCCGCCGTCGGCACCGGGCTGGCCTTCGACACGGCCTGCGCCCCCATGCTGCTGGGCCGGGTGCTCCTGGAGGCCATGTGCGACGACCTGCCGGAGGCCCAGGCCCGGTTGGAGGAGTTCGACGCGAGGGCCGCGACCAGGGGGTTGTTCGTGGAGTAGGCGGTTCGATCGGCGATGGAACAGCCGGCCTGACCGGCGGTGGAACAGCCAGCCCGACCGGCGGTGGAACAGCCGGCCCGACCGGCCGAGGTTGGCGATTCTCAGGCGCGTTTCACGTTCTCCCGCTAGCGTGCCCGCGACTGTCGTACGACCTGGGGTTCACGGGAGGCGGGGAGCGTGGGGCGCGGAGGGCAGGGGCTTGCTCGGGTGGCCGTCGTGGTGCGGGCCGGGGCGGCGCCGTTGTGGTGGCTGGGAGTCGTCGCGGCCGGGGTCGGTGTGGTGCCGTCGGGGCTGACCGGGCGGCGGATCGGGGTGCTGGCGGGGGCCGTCGTGTTCATCGTCGCGGCCGCCGTGGTGGCGTGGGCGGGGCGCGGCCGGTATCTCACGCCCGCGCGAGAGGCCGTGCGCGCCGGCAAGCACGACGTCCTCCAGGACCGTGCCGTGACCCTGCGCGCCTGGCGCCGGGGCCACCGCTGGTGGCTGCTGCTCGGCTTCGCGGCCGCCCTGGGCTCGTCCTTCGCCCTCCCCGCAGCGGGCGGTCTGCTCCTCGCGGGCCTCGGTACCGGCCTCCGGTTCAAGGCCGCCTGGCTCGGCGGCCGCGAACTCGCCGCCGGGCAGCTCTTCTGGGTCCCGGTGGACCGGCTGTCCGGCCGGGCCGGCCGCCCCACGGGCAAGCGGGTGTCCGGCTACCGGCTCACGGGCATCGAAGCGGGTGACGCGACACCCGGAGGCGGCAGGCGCCGGGCGTAGCGTCGCCCCGCCCGCCGGTTCCGTCTCGGGGGCGGGGGTCATTCGCCCCGCGTGCGCAGGACCAGCTTGTTCACCGCCCACAGGGCGATGCCGATGGCCAGGAGGACACCCGCGCGGATGTAGACGTCGGCCGGGCGGTCGGCGAGCGGGCTCGCCAGGATCAGGGCGGTCAGGGCGCCGAGCACCGGCAGGGCCGTCGGCGTCCGGAAGTGGGCGTGGTCGACACGGTCACGGCGCAGCACCAGGACCGCGATGTTAACGACGGCGAAGACACAGAGCAGCAGGAACGCGGTGGTGTCGCCGAGGCCCTCGATCTCGCCGGTCGAGACCAGGCCGATCGCGAGGAGGGTGACGAAGACGATGCCCACGACGGGCGTCCGGCGGCGGGGCAGGACGCGGGCCATGCCGCGCGGGAGGATGCGTTCGTTGGCCATGCCGTAGCAGAGGCGCGAGGCCATCATGATGTTGATCAGGGCCGAGTTGGTGACCGCGAAGAGGGCGATCAGTGCGAAGAGCTTGTGCGGGAAGTCCACCCCGCCGGCCTTCACCACTTCGAGGAGCGGACCGCTGGAGCCCTCCAGGGTCTCGGCGTCGACGAGGAGTGACGAGACCAGAGCCACCAGCACGTAGATCGTCCCCGTCACGGCGACCCCGATGAAGATCGCCCGGGGGAAGGTCCGGGTCGGGTTCTTCGTCTCCTCCGCCATGTTCACCGAGTCCTCGAACCCGACGAAGGCGAAGAACCCGAGGGCCGTGGCGCCGAGAACACTGGTGAGCAGCGCGTATCCCGTGCCGCTCGCCTCGAACTCGGTCAGGCGGGACGGCTCGCCGTCACCGCTCAGCACCGCCCAGGCGCCGATCGTCAGGATGATCAGCAGGCCGGTCAGCTCGACCAGGGTCAGCACCACGTTCGTCTTCACCGACTCGGAGACGCCCCGCAGGTTCAGGGCGGCCAGCAGGACGATGAAGGTGATGGCGACCAGGGTCGGCGGCAGTGCGCCGTTCGTCAGCTCGTCCAGGTAGTCACCGCTGAAGGCACGCGCGGCGGCGCTCGCGGACGACAGGCCGGAGCACATCACCATGAACGCGACGATGAACGTCAGGAAGGGCAGCTTGAACGCCTTCTGCGTGTAGAGCGCCGCCCCGGCCGCCTTCGGGTACTTCCCGACGAGTTCGACATACGACGCCGCCGTCAGGATCGCCACCACGAAGCCGATCACGAAGGGGAGCCAGAGAGCTCCGCCGACCTTCCCGGCGACCTTGCCCGTGGTCGCGTAGATGCCGGTGCCGAGGATGTCGCCGATCACGAAGAGGATCAGCAGCTTCGGGCCGAGCACCCGCTTGAGGCCGGCCTCCTCGGCGGGCGCCGGCGACGCGGCGGTGCCTTCGGTGGTGGACAAGAGAACCTCCCCCGGTCGGTGATCCGTCCGGGGGACTCATGCCCGGTCGCGGGCCGTGGATGCCTTCGCGACCGGTTCGCGGAGCCGGAAGGGTGATCAGGCCGTTGGAGCCGGAAGCGTGATCAGGCCGTGCGCAGTGTCCGCTTGGCCAGTTCGTACGCCGGGAGCATCTGCTCGTGCTCCTGGGTGTCGAGGCCGCCGAGGTGGACGACGACGGGTCCGGCCGGGGTGACCGCGACGAAGGCCCGCTCCTTCTTGGTCTCCTCCAGGGCCTCGCTGGTGTAGAGGTACTCGACCTCGGTGCCCGAGACGTCGGAGTCGGAGGTGAACTCGCTGTACTTCGCCTTGCTCGTGTTCCCCTCGGCCGCCACGAACTCCTTGAGCAGCGCCTCCGCATCACCCTTGGCGCCCTTCTCGCCGGTCCAGACCCGGATGAAGCCGATGTTCCCGGCCGGCTTGGCGTCGATCTCGCACGCGGCGGTGAACGGGCCCTGCCGGAGCAGCCCCTCGGCCAGCTCGGCCGCGAGCTCGTCCTCCTCGGAACCGCCGCCGTCGGCGGGCGGGCCGGTCTCGACGGCCTCCGCCTTCCACTTCTCGGCGGTGTCGAAGGCGACCGGGAGCTCGCAGGCGGAACCGGCCGCGCCGACACTGCCGCCGCTCTTCGCGGCATCCGCGGCCGCGTCCCCCGCGGCGTCTTCCGTGGTGTCCTCGGCGGTGCCCTTCCCTTCGGCGGTCGCTGCTCCGGTGGTGCTCGCCGACGGCTTCGCGTCGCCGTCCCCCGCCGGCTCCGAGCACCCTGTCAGGACCCCGGCCAGCAATGCGAGCTGCGCCAGCGCCGTCCCCCGTGCCGCTCTTCCCACGGTCACCCTCCCCTGGTCGTTCGACTTGTCGTTTGATGTGTCGTTCGAGGTCGGACACGGTAGCCGAGGCACGCGCGGGCGGCGCTCCCCGGGTGGGGGGCGCCGCCGGAGCCGTCGATCAGGGCGGTCGGATCGGGGCGGGCAGGTCGGGCGGTCGGATCAGGCGATCACACCTCCAGCTCCGCCTCGATCCGCCTCAGCTGGTGCCTGGCCATGGCCAGGTTGGCCCGCTTGGCGTCGAGGACCAGGTAGAGGAAGAGGCCGTTGCCGCCACGCCCGGTGAGCAGGCGGATCAGATGGTACGCGTCGGACAGGGTGATCAGGATGTCCTCGATCTCGCCCTTGAGGCCGAGGTGTTCCATGGTGCGCAGCTTGGCTCGGACGACGTCGGTGTTCCCGGCGGCGGCGACATTGAGGTCGAACCCCTTGCTGCCGCCGATCGTGCCCAGTGCCATGCCGCTGGTGTAGTCGACGAGGGCGGCGCCGGTCGCGCCTTCGATCGACGCGAGGGCCTCTTTCAGCGCGGTCTCGGTGTTGGCCATGGTGTGCGGTGTCCTTTCAACTTTCACTGGTGGTAGGGGTGTTAGGAGTGGTTCGGGGGGTGGCGCGTGGGGTGGGGGCGCGGGGCGTACGGCGCGGCATGGTCGACCTGACCGTGGCCTTGGCCGGTGTCTGGGGCTGTGTTTGGGGCGGTGCCTGGGCCGGGGGCTCGGGCTTGGTCCCGTTGGCGGTCCTGGCCACGGACCGGGTCGGGTTCCGGGTGGCAGCCGCCCTGGCGTTGCTCGCGGCCGAGACGTCGGGCCGGGGCAGGGCGTCCACCAGCTCGCCGATCCGGCTGCCCGCCCGGCGGCCCTCCAGGTGCAGCCGCCCCACGTTGACCCGGTCCTGGGCCAGCAGCGTCAGCACGGCGGAGGAGCCCGCCGCGTACGTCGCCACATAGCCGTGGTCGCCGCGCAGCAGCAGCTCACGGAGATCGCCACGGCCGGCGGCGTCCGTCATCCGTACGGCGACGCCGAGCGCGGCCGCGGTGAGCGCCGCCAGGCCCTCGGGTTCCACGCCGGGGGTGTCGTGGGCGAGGACCAGCCCGTCCACACTGGCCGCCAGCGCGCCGGTCAACTGGGGTACACGGGCCCTCAACCGGTGCAGTTCGTCGAGGACTTCGGCCTCCGCGGCCATCAGCAGTCTCCTCTCGGCGGGACGCTCCCGCTGCCGCTCAAAGGGCCTCCAGCGCATCCCTGAGCCTTTGCAGTAGAGCCACGTCGGGGTCGGGGGTGGTGAGCGGCCAAGGTGGGGCGAGGGGTGCCGCCCCGACCCTGGCCGTGACCCTGGCCGACGAATCCGGGCCCTGGGAGAGCGGGGGGAGGTGG
>NZ_JARGEE010000402.1:0-7940 GCF_033794485.1 Streptomyces sp. MB09-02B | reverse complement strand
TTAGGGTGCGGGTGCGGGTGCGGTTGGGTGGGGCTTCTCGCGCAGTTCCCCGCGCCCCTGAAAAGCAGGGGCTGCGCCCCGTGCTTTTCATCGAAGGGCCGAAGGCTCCTCCAGGGGTGGACCATGTCCGCCCCCCACCTGCGAAATACTGACCCGCAGGTACCCGGAATCGGAAAGCAGGAGCGCTGACGTGCACGACGAGGGCGGAAACGGCGACGGCGGCGGTGTCGGGGCCGGCATGGACCAGGCGTTCCTGGCGCTGGAGCGCGAGTTGACGGTCCTGCTGCGGCGCGCCCGCGCCAAGTCCGGGGAGATGGCCCGGGCCGTCCACCCCGACCTGGAGTCCGCCGCCTACGGCCTCCTCGCCCGCCTCGACGAGGCCGGCCGGCTGCGCGCCACCGAACTCGCCGCCTACATCGGCGTCGGCAAGGCCACCATGTCCCGTCAGCTCCGCGCCCTGGAACACCTCGGTCTCATCGCCCGCGAACCCGACCCCGCCGACGGACGTGCCTGGCTCGTCCACCTCACGGAGGAGGGCCGGGCGCGCTTCCGGGCGGTCCGGGACGCCCGCCGCGTCGCCTACGTACGACAGCTGGCCGACTGGGACCGGGACGAGGTGGCCCAACTCGCCCGACTGCTGCACCAGCTGAACCGGGGCGTCGAGGGCTGAGACCCGAAAGGGGCGCTCACCACTCCACGAACACCACGCTCGCGTCGTCGTGCGTCTTGGCGCGGCCCAGGAACTCCCGCTCCACATCGGTGGCCTCCAGCTCCCGCACCCGTTGGACCAGCCCCCGCGCCCCCGTCTTCCGGACGAGGGTGAGGCAGTCCGCCCAGTCGCCCTCGCGGAACGTCTCCACCCAGCGGCCCGCCCCGTCCGTCAACGCGGCCAGCGCGCGGACCTCCTCGCGGGGGACGGTTCCCGTCACCGCCCGCGCGGCCACGGCGGGATCGGCGGCCGCCGTCCAGAACCCGCCCTCCTTGTTCCGCACCGTCGCGTCCGCGATCGCGGCCGTCGCCAACGAGGCGCGGGGCAGCCGGGAGAGCCGGTCGTCCAGCACGGCCGTCACCGCGCCGTCACGCCGCTCGAACAGCAGGGCCGAGTCCGACAACACCAGGTACTCCACGGCCGCTTGCGACCAGCGGGCGAGGGCCACTGTGGCCTGTGGGGTTCGTGGGTGAGAAAGGTCACAGGTTTGGGCGTGGGCTCCGGCGGTACGGGAGATGGCCTGTGAGAGCACGTCGGGCAACGGCGCATCCCGCTCCGAAACGGACAGTTCGGTCAGGGTGCCGCCGAGGCGGGAAGTGAACCATGCGACCGAATGTCGACAGCCGTAGCCGTCGGGCGGCGGGGTCACGCCGTCGAGGACGACGAGGGCGCCGCCCTGTCCCCCCGCGGGCAGGGCCACGGACGCGAAGTCCTCGTTGGGGCGAAGGGGATCGCCGGGTGCCGAGACGAGTTCCGTGCGCATCCGGCCAGTCTGTACGAGCCCGCCACAAGATCCGTGAAAGACCGACAACGGTCGCCGTACGACCCGGACCCTCCAGGTGGGCCGCCGGGTTTGGCATGGAATGATCGTGAGCGGTGAAGCGCGGCGGCGAATACTGTCAAAGCGCGTCGCCGACGTCCAACCGGCCCGCCGCTGGGGGCATCGGCACGAGCCGGAGGAACTTGCCCGCCAACTCCCCGGGGATGTTCACTCCTTCGGGTGGCGGGACTGATGATGCGGGACCACTGCCCACCGGCACTGGGAGGGTCGGGAGCCGTACCGGGGGGACGGCCGTATTTGACGAGTTGACGGATCGTCACCCGGGCTAATGGGTAGACGAGTCAGGAATGCGAGCACCGGTGCAGAAGACGCGGCCTCGGCGCGCAGGCAAGCAGGCAGCTTCGAAGGCCTCCGCGGCCTCCCCGAACCAGCAGGGGACGGCACAGGCAGAGGCCCCAGCCGTCGGCACCGGGCGGAAGGCGCACGTACGCAACCGGCTCATCGTCGCCGTGGCCGTCGTGGCCGCCGCCATAGCGGGCGCCGGGGCGCCCTCGATCATCGCCGCCTCGGAGCAACTGCACGACACCCAGCGCCTGGTCACGCTCGCCGAGCAGACCCAGGAGACGCTCACCCTCGCGCACGCCCTCGCGGACGAGCGGGACGAGGTCACCGCGTACATCGCCGCCGGGCGCCCCAAGTCGGCCGCGCCCAGCCGGCAGCGCAGTGACCGCGTCGACACGCAGGCCGAGGAGCTGAGCGCCGACTCCGACACCTCCGCCGCTCTGCGTGAGGACATCGAGTCCATCGCCGGCGTACGGGAATCCGCGCTCTCCGGGAAGAGCACCGCTCTGGAGGCGCACACGGCGTACACCGCCGTCGTCACCGAACTCCACGCGCTCGCCGAGGAACTGGCCGCCGCACTGCCGCCACGCGCGGGCGGCGGCGCCTACGCGCTCGCCGAACTCGACAGCGCCGTCCAGCAGGCCTCCGCCGCCCGGGGGCTCCTCGTCGCCGCGCTCAGCGTCCCGACGACCACCCAGACGGTCATCGACCCCACCACCGGGCTGCCCACCACCAGGACCGGCGCCTCGGCCGCCGACGCGAAGCAGCGCGACGCCCTCACCGCCGTGGCCCAGCAGGCCCGCGTCCGTTCCGACGCCGCCCTCGCCCACTTCCGCGAGACCGCGCCCGCCGCCGGACGCTCCTCCTACGACGCCACGGTCACCGGCCCCGAGGCCGACGCCGCCGACGCCTACCTGGCCGGCCTCACCGACCAGCCCACGCTCTCCGACCGAGAGGCCGGCACCAGCGCCGAGAAGGTCGGCGCGGCCCTCTCCGCCCGCGTGGACCTGATGCGCGGCGCCGAGTCCTCCCTCTACGACCGGCGCACCAAGGACCTCGCCCAGTTGCGCGACGAGGACGTCACCGCGCTGGAGATCCGCGTCGCCGTCCTCGGCGCCCTGATGCTGCTGGCCGTCGGTGTCGCCACCGGCATGGCCCGCTCCCTGACCCGCCCGCTCGCGGTGCTGCGCATCGGCTCCGCCCGGGTCGCCGGTGACCCGGCGAACGAGGTACCGGTCAAGTTCACCGGCCGCAACGACGAGTTCGCGCAGGTCGTGCGCTCGGTCAACGCGCTCCACGCGCACGCCCTCGCCCTGCACGAGCGGCTCGCGCCCCTGGAGGGCGACCGCAAGCACCTCATCGGCCAGCGCCAGACCATGGCCGACGACCGGGACCGGCTGCGCGCCGAACTCGCCGAGGCGACCGCCCATCTGACGAAGGTCCAGCGCAGCGTCCACGCCACCTTCGTCAACCTCGCGCTGCGCACCCTCGGCCTCGTCGAGCGGCAGCTCGCCGTCATCGAGTCGATGGAGGAGCGCGAGCAGGACCCCGACCGACTCGCCACCCTCTTCAAGCTCGACCACTTCGCGACCGTCATGCGCCGCCACAGCGAGAACCTCCTCGTGCTGGCCGGCCACGAGCACGTCCAGCACCACGCCGGAGCCGTCCCGCTCGTCGACGTCGTCCGCGCCGCCGTCAGCGAGATCGAGCGCTACGAACGCGTCCGCATTGCCGCGCTGCCGCCGGGCGCGCACGTCGCCGGGTTCGCCGCCGACGACCTCAGCCACCTCCTCGCCGAACTGATGGAGAACGGCACCTCGTTCTCACCGCCGGAGATGTCCGTCGAGGTCACCGGATGGCTGATGGAGAACGGCGAGATCACCCTCTCCGTCCAGGACGGCGGCATCGGCGTCGCCCCCGAGCGGCTCGCCCGGCTCAACTCCCGCCTCACCGACTTCGACCCCGAGGCGCCCTACGAGCAGGAGAACGGCGAGGGCCTCGGCCTCGGCCTGTACGTCGTGGCCCGCCTCGCCCACCGGCTCGGCACCCCCGTCCGGCTCCAGCCGCACGGCTCGGGCGGCACCGCCGCGGTCGTCGTCCTGCCCAAGGCGCTGCTGGCCCCCACGCCCGCCGTGCCCGTGGGCACGGTGCCCCTAACGGGCCCCGTCACGCCCCAGTTCTCGCTGCCGGGCGCCGACGCCGAGGCCAACTCAGGCGTCCTGCCCGGCCGATCCGTCGCCGTACGCGAGCCCGAGGGCGACGGCGACCCGCTCATCGAGGCGGCCGAGCGGGCACTTCAGGCGAGGGAGGCCGTGGGGACGGCCGCCGACGCCGCAGAGGCCGCCGGGAGCGTCGTACCGGAAGACGACGCACCCGAGGCCGCGCCCGGCCCCGACACCGGGTCCGGGACCGGACCCGCGCCCGGGGCCGAGTCCGTGTCCGAGACGACGATGGAGCTCTTCGCTCCGGTGGCCCCGGGGAAGGGCGCCGACGAGGAGAGCGACGAGTACTCCGCCGCCCACGACACCGACGCGGATCCCGACACCGACGCGGACCCCGACGGGGACGCCCGGTACACGGGCGAACCCGACACCCATGAGCGCGCCGCCGACGAAGGGAACACGGCGCGCGCGAGCGAGGGGTCACGGGCCGGGACGGAGGGGCCACGGGGCGAACCGACCCCGCGCCTCACCGACAAGGGCCTGCCCAAGCGCACGCCCAGGATCACCGCGCCGGCGCCCACGACCCCCCGGCCGCGGGTCGGCGGCGTGAACGCCGAGGAACTGCGCCGGCGGCTCGGCGGGTTCCACCAGGGGGCCAGGGAGGGGCGGCGCGACGTCGAGGCCGAGATCGCCGAGCAGTCGGGTCAGACGCGGATGCCCGTGCCCCATGAGTACCGGACAGAGGCAGTTGACACCACGGGGGGCACTTCCGAGGAGGAAAGCAGTTGACCGCGCCCATTACCTTCGGACCGAGCAGTGAAGCCCGCAACCTGCACTGGCTCCTGACCAACCTGGTGGAGGAGGTGCCGGGGCTGCTGTCGGTCGCGGTGGTCTCCTCCGACGGCCTGCTGCTGCTCTCCTCCGACCCCGGCAGGAACGCCGAGGCCCGTGAGGCCCGGCAAGAGCGGCCGCAGGGCCCCCGGGGTTCCGCCGCCGACCTCGCCACCATCGTCTCCGGCATCGGCAGCCTCACCGTCGGCGCCGCCAAACTGATGGAGTTCGGCGGGGTCAAGCAGACGATGGTCGCGATGGACGAGGGCAGCCTCTTCGTGATGTCGATCAGCGACGGCTCGCTGCTCGGGGTGCACGGCTCCCCGGACTGCGACATGAGCGTGGTGGCGTACCACATGGCGCTCTTCGTGGGCCGCGCCGGCCATGTCCTCACCCCGGAACTCCGCAGCGAACTGCGCAAGTCCCTGGAGGCCGAGTCCCACAGGGAGACCGAGGCGGCCGGGAGCCGTCGGTGAGCGGCCCCAGGCAGAACAGGGCGCGGGCCCACGAGCCCGGCCGGGCGAAACGGCCGCCCGCGACGAAGGGCGCGACGGGCACCAGGAGCACGAAGGGCGCCAAGAAGCTCCCCGTGCGCGGCGGCGACCGCAAACCCGCCCGCGTACGCCCGTACTCGCTCACCGGCGGCCGCACCCGCTTCGGCCACGTCCTGCACGTGGAGACCTTCGTCGCCGTACTCGAAGCCCCGGCGGAGCGGCCGCAGTTGGCGAATGGTTCACTCAACACCAAGGTGATGCCCGAGATGCGGGCCATCGTCGAACTCTGCCGCCGCATGCGGACGGTGGCGGAGATCGCCGCGCTGCTGAAGATGCCGCTCGGCGTGGTCCGCGTCCTCCTCAGCGATCTCGCGGACCAGGGAAAGATCCGTGTGTACGGAACAGGTCACGGACCGGGACAGCCGGACCGCGCTCTGCTGGAAAGGGTGCTGAGTGGACTCCGCCGTCTCTGACGCCGCCTCGGCCGGTGTCAACCCCGACGCCTCGGCAGGCGTCACCCCGGGCGTCGACGACGACGCCCCCCGTGTCGTCATCGACACCGACACGGCCCCGCCCGGGGGTTACGCCCGGGCGGCCTCCCGCGGTCTCGACCGGCTCGCCGAGGCGGAAGCCGACGCCGACGCCGACGCCGACGCCGACGCGGCGGGGCCCGCCGCGGAGCCCGAGGAGCAGCTGAAACCCTGGCAGTCCGACCTGAGTCGGGCTCCCATCGCCACGAAGATCGTGGTGGCGGGCGGCTTCGGTGTCGGCAAGACCACCTTCGTCGGCGCGGTCTCCGAGATCACCCCGCTGCGCACCGAGGCACTGATGACCGAGGCCAGCGCCGGCACGGACGACCTCTCCGCGACGCCGGACAAGATCACCACCACCGTGGCCATGGACTACGGCCGCATCACCCTCGACGACGACCTCGTCCTCTACCTGTTCGGCACGCCCGGGCAGGAGCGGTTCTGGTTCATGTGGGACGACATGGTGCGCGGCGCGATCGGCGCGGTCGTCCTCGCCGACACCCGCCGCCTCGGCGACTGCTTCCCCGCGCTCGACTACTTCGAGAGCTGCGGACTGCCGTACATCGTCGCGGTCAACGCGTTCGACGGCAGTGTGCGCTACGAGCCCGAGGACGTGCGGGAGGCGCTGACCGTGCCCGACCATGTGCCTGTCATGATCATGGACGCGCGCAAGCGGGCCTCCGCGATGGAGACCCTGCTGGCGCTGTGCGCCCACGCGATATCCCTCAGCCCCGAATAGTCCCCAGCGGGACGCCACGGGACGCCACGGACGAACCAGGAGACCTGTCCGGATGCGGAAGATTCTCGTCGTCGGAGCCGGCCAGTCCGGGCTGCAACTGGCCCTCGGGCTCCAGTCGCACGGGTACGAGGTCACACTGATGTCCAACCGCACCCCGGACGAGATACGCGCCGGCCGCATCATGTCCACCCAGTGCATGTTCGACTCGGCCCTGCGCCACGAGCGCGAGCTCGACCTCGACTTCTGGGGGCCGCAGGCGCCGAGGATCGAGGGCGTCGGAGTCTCCGTCGCCGGCCCCGACGGGGCGCGCGCCGTCGACTGGGTCGGCCGGCTGCGCGGGTACGCACAGGCCGTGGACCAGCGGGTGAAGATGGCCGGCTGGATGGAGACGTTCTCCCGGCGGGGCGGCCAGCTGGTCGTCCACGGCGCCGCGGTCTCCGACCTGGACTACTTCTCCCGGATGTACGACCTGGTGCTCGTCACCGTGGGCAAGGGCGAACTGGTGCGGATGTTCCGCCGCGACGCCGCCCGCTCGCCCTACACCGAACCGCAGCGCGCGCTCGCCGCGGTGTACGTCCACGGACTGGGCCCGCGGCCCGAGCACCCGGAGTTCGACGCGGCCCGCTGCAACCTGGTGCCCGGCGTCGGCGAACTCATCGTCCAGCCCGTCCTCACCACCTCCGGGCGCGCCGACGCCCTCTTCTGGCTGGGGCTGCCCGGCGGGCCGCTCGACGTCTTCGGGGGCGTCCGGGACGCGGAGGAGCAGCTCGCGCTGACCCTGGACCTCATGCGGCGGTACACGCCCTGGGAATACGCGCGGGCCACGGACGTCGAGGTCACGGATCCCGGGGCGGCGCTGACCGGCCGCTACACGCCGGTCGTACGGCACCCCGTGGGACAGCTCCCGAGCGGTGGCCCGGTACTGGGCGCCGGGGACGTCGTCGTGGCCAACGACCCCCTCACCGGGCAGGGGGCGAACTCGGCGGCCAAGTGCGCGGCCGTGTACCTCTCCGCGATCCTCGACCACGGGGACGGGGAGTTCGACGAGGCGTGGATGCGGCGGACGTTCGAGCGGTTCTGGCAGATCGCGGGGCCGGTCACCAAGTGGACCAACACGATGCTGGCTCCGCCGGCCGAGCATGTGCTGGGGCTGGTCGGGGCGGCCGAGGGGTTGCCGGTGGTGGCGGATCGATTCGCCAACGGGTTTGACGATCCGGCGGATTTCGAGGGGTATTTCTACGACGCGGAGAAGACCCGGGCGTATCTGGCGGAGGTCGCGGGGGGTTAGGGGCCGCGCGCCTACCGGGTGTACTTATACAAACCTCCCAACCCACCAAAAAAGCAAAAAAAAC
>NZ_JARGEE010000401.1:0-8005 GCF_033794485.1 Streptomyces sp. MB09-02B | reverse complement strand
CCTCCGAAGGCACCCCCAACCCCGAACCCCCCACAGGAGGCACGCAGTGAACGACGCTCTGGACGTCGCCCTGCGACTCCTCATCGTCCTCGTCGTCTTCCTGACCTTCCCCTTGATCATCGGCCAGACCGAGCACAAGGTGATGGCCCACATGCAGGGCCGCCTGGGCCCCATGTACGCCGGCGGCTTCCACGGCTGGGCCCAACTCGTCGCGGACGGCGTCAAGTTCGCCCAGAAGGAAGATATCGTCCCGGCCGGCGCGGACCGCCGAGTCTTCCAACTCGCCCCGGCCGTCGCCCTCCTCCCCTACCTCCTCGTCCTCCTCGCCATCCCGATCGGCCCGGGCGAGGGCGCCGTCGGCGAGGTCATCGACGCGGGCGTCTTCTTCGTCCTCGCCGTGATGGGCGTGGGCGTCCTCGGCTCACTCATGGCCGGCTGGGCGTCCGCCAACAAGTTCTCCCTCCTCGGCGGCCTGCGCACCGCCGCCCAGCTCCTCGCCTACGAACTCCCGATGCTCCTCACGGCTGCCTCCGTCGCGATGGCGGCCGGCACGGTCTCCCTCGTCGGCATCGTCGACGCCTTCGAGTGGTGGTGGCTCCCCTGGCAGATCGTCGGCGCGATCGTCTTCTTCGTCGCCGGCCTCGCCGAACTCCAGCGCCCGCCCTTCGACATGCCCGTCGCCGACTCCGAGATCATCTTCGGCGCCTACACCGAGTACACCGGCCTCCGCTTCGCCCTGTTCCTCCTCGCCGAGTACGCCGGCATCGTCGTCCTGTGCGGTCTGACCACCGTCCTCTTCCTCGGCGGCTGGCACGGCCCGTGGGGCGCCGAGGGCCTCGGCTGGGTCTGGACCCTCCTGAAGACCGCCGCCCTCGCCTTCGTCGTCATCTGGCTCCGCGTGACCTACCCCCGTCTGCGCGAGGACCAGCTCCAGAAGTTCTCCTGGACCCTCCTCGTCCCCCTCTCCCTCGCCCAGATCGCCCTCACCGGCATCGTCAAGGTGGTGATCCGGTAACCATGGCCCCCATCCCCGGCAGCGGCCTCGCCAAAGGTCTGGCCGTCACCCTCCGCACGATGACGCGGAAGACCGTCACCGAGCAGTACCCGGCCGTCCAGCCCGAGCTCCCGCCCCGCACCCGTGGCGTCATCGGGCTCTTCGAGGAGAACTGCACGGTCTGCATGCTGTGCGCCCGCGAGTGCCCGGACTGGTGCATCTACATCGACTCCCACAAGGAGACGGTCCCGCCCGCCGCCCCCGGCGGCCGCGAGCGCAGCCGCAACGTCCTGGACCGCTTCGCCATCGACTTCGCCCTCTGCATGTACTGCGGTATCTGCATCGAGGTCTGCCCCTTCGACGCCCTCTTCTGGTCACCCGAGTTCGAGTACGCGGAGACCGACATCCACGAACTCACCCACGAGCGCGACAAGCTCCGCGAGTGGATGTGGACCGTCCCCTCACCACCGGCCCTCGACCCCGCCGCCGAGGAACCCAAGGAACTGGCCGCCGCCCGCAAGACCGCCGAGAAACTCGCGGCATCCCAGGCCGAGCCGAAGCCGGACACCCCCGGGGGAGCGGACTCATGACCCTCGCCCAGGCATCCCACGACGCCCTCGCCCAGGCCCCCCAAGGCTTCCTCTCCCCGACCGGTGTCGAGATCGCCTTCGTCCTTGTCGGCCTCGTCACCCTCGGCGCCGCGCTCGTCAGCGTCACCACCCGGCAGCTGGTGCACGCCGCCCTGTGGCTGGTCGTGGCGCTCGGCGGCCTCGCCGTCGAGTACCTCCTGCTCACCGCGGAGTTCATCGCCTGGGTGCAGGTCCTCATCTACGTCGGTTCCGTCGTCGTCCTCCTCCTCTTCGGACTGATGCTCACCAAGGCCCCCATCGGCCGCTCCCCGGACGCCGACTCCGGCAACCGCTGGGCCGCCCTCACCGTGGCCGTCGCCTCCGCCGCCGCCCTCGTCTGGGTCGTCGTCGACGCCTTCCGCACCACCTGGATCGACCTGGACGGCCCTGCCGCCGGCTCCACGAAGGCCACCGGCGAGAGCCTCTTCCAGAACTGGGTCCTCCCCTTCGAGGCCCTCTCCGTCCTCCTCCTCGCCGCCCTGGTCGGCGCGATCGTCCTCTCCCGCAAGGCGAAAGCGGACGCGCCCCCCACCGACCCGAAAGCCCCCCGCACGCCCAAGGCACCCCGCACGCCCGAGGCCGCCGCCGACCCCACCGGACCCGAGTCAGCCAAGGGAGGCGCCCGCTGATGCATCTCGCCTATCCCGTCGTGCTCTCCGCCCTCCTCTTCTGCACGGGCCTGTACGGCGTCCTCGCCCGCCGCAACGCGATCCTCGTCCTGATGTCCGTCGAACTGATGCTCAACGCGGTCAACCTCAACCTCGTCGCCTTCGACGTCTGGCTCAGCAGGACCGCCGAGGAGACCCTGCACTCCGGCCAGGCCCTGACCCTGTTCACGATCACCATCGCCGCCGCCGAGATCGGCATCGGCCTGGCGATCGTCCTCGCGGTCCACCGCAACCGAGGCACCGCCGACATCGACAAGCTCCGCGACACCGCCGAGGGCCACGAGACCGACGGCCCCGAGAGCCCCGACGGCCCCGAAGACCCCGCCGCAGCCGAGGAACCCGGCCGCCCCGAGCGGAGCGAGAAGGCTGAGGCCACCGCGTGACCACGACCACCCTCGCCGTCCTCGTCCCCCTCCTCCCGTTCCTCGGCGCCGCCGCCGGCCTGCTCCTGGGCCGCACCGCCCCCGGCTTCGTCCGCCCCCTCGCCGTACTACCCACCCTGACGGCCTTCGCCCTGGCCGTCCTCGTCGCCGTACGCCAGGGCGGCGACCAGCCCGTCGACGCGGCCACCCAGCTCACCCCCACCGGCTCGGTCCCCATCGACCTCGCCCTGCACATCGACGGCTTCGCCGCCCTCGTCGCCGTCCTGGTCGGCCTGGTCGCCACCTGTGTGCAGATCTACTCGACCGGCTACCTCCGCGACGACCCGCGCTACCCCTCCTACGCCGCCCTCGTCTCCCTCTTCACCTCCGCGATGCTCCTCGTCGTCTACTCCGGCGACCTGATGGTGCTCCTGGTCGGCTGGGAGATCATGGGCATCTGCTCGTACTTCCTGGTCGGCCACTACTGGGAGACCCCGGAGGCCCGCGCCGCCTCCCTCAAGGCCTTCCTGGTCACCAAGCTCGGCGACGTCCCCTTCCTGATCGGTCTGTTCGCCCTCGCCACGGACGCCGGGTCGTTCCGCATCACGCGGATCCTCGCCACCGTCGCCGACGGCGGCCTCGACCACCCCACCCTCGTCGCCCTCCTGCTCCTCGCCGGAGTCGCCGGCAAGTCGGCCCAGTTCCCCCTCCACACCTGGCTCCCCGACGCGATGGCGGGCCCCACGCCCGTCTCCGCGCTGATCCACGCCGCGACGATGGTCGCCGCCGGTGTCTACTTCGTTGCCCGTCTCCTCCCGGTCTTCGCCGCCTCCTCTGCGGCCCTGGTCGTCCTCGCCGTCATGGCCGCCCTCACCATGGCGGGCTCGGGCCTCGCCGCCCTCGCCCAGGACGACATCAAGCGCGTCCTCGCCTACTCGACGATCGGCCAGCTCGGCTACATGACCGGCGCCCTCGCCGTCGGCGACCGCGGCGCCGCCGTCTTCCACCTCCTCTCGCACGGCGCCTTCAAGGCGCTGCTGTTCCTCGCCGCCGGCGTGATCATCCACGCCTCCGGCACCAACTCCCTGGCCGCCATGTCCCGCATGAGCCACCTCCGCGCCCGCGTCCCCGACGTCTTCTGGACGATGACCGTGGCCCTGCTCGCCCTCGCGGCGATCCCGCCCTTCAGCGGTTTCTTCTCCAAGGAGTCCGTCCTCGGAGCCGCCGAGCACGCCGCCACCGGCCACACCCTCACCGGCCCCGTCGAGCACGTCCCGGCCGCCGCAGGCTGGACCGTCCTGGTCGCCGGTGTCCTCACGGCCCTGCTCACCGCCGCGTACGCCGCCCGCCTGTGGCTGCTCGCCTTCCACGGCGAGGGCACCGAGGCCCCCGACCACGGCCGTCAGCCGCTCACCATGACGGTCGTCCTCTGGGTACTCGCCGTACCGTCCCTCGCCCTCGGCGCACTCGCCTACGGCAGGCTCCCCGGCTGGTTCGACGGCGACGACCTGGCGCCCACCC
The DNA here is from genome assembly GCF_033794485.1 of Streptomyces sp. MB09-02B. NCBI lineage: Bacteria > Bacillati > Actinomycetota > Actinomycetes > Kitasatosporales > Streptomycetaceae > Streptomyces > Streptomyces sp. MB09-02B. The sequence goes on along the minus strand of NZ_JARGEE010000401.1, from coordinate 3,831 downwards.
TCACCACGTCCGTCCTCGGCACGGGCGCCGCCCTGATAGGCGCTCTGGTGACGTACGCGGCCTGGCGCTCCGCCAGGGCCAAGGCGTCCCGCGCACCGCTGGGCGCGGTCGCGGCCCACCCCGACGCGGACGCCGGCACCGTCGAGGCGGAGGCCATCGCCAGCCACACCCCCGCCTACGGGGACGTGGCCTCGGCACCCGACCCTGCGGACCCGGGCCGCCTCCTGCTCGGCCCGCTGCACCGCCACGCCGCCGCCGGCTTCCACCTCGACGCCGTCTACTCGGCGCTCTTCGTCCGCCCGGTCCTGGCCGGTGCGCGTCTCGTCCGGTTCCTCGACCGCGAGGTAGTCGACACCTACGTGAGCGGCGCGGGCGCCCTGCCCCGCCTGCTGGGCGCGGCCGTACGCAAGGCCCAGACCGGCAACGTCCAGACCTATGTGAGCGCGCTGCTCGCCGGCACCGTCGTCCTGGTGGTCGCCGCCCTCGTCGTCGCCACGGGAGCGTGAGCAGGCGTGATCGATATCAACGAGTCCGTGATGCAGGTCCTTCTGGCGTTGATCGTCGTCGGCCCGCTCCTCGGCGCCGTCGCCGCTCTCCTGCCGGCCCCGCCGGGACTGAAGGGCAAGTCACCCGAGCAGGCCGTGCTCCGCCACGGGATCACCGTGACCGGCGTGGTCCTCATCGCCGCGATCGTCCTCGCGCTCGGCTTCGACCACGACCAGCCGTCGAAGATGCAGGCCAGCACGGACATCAGCTGGATCCCGGCACTCGACGTGCGCATCCACCTCGGCATCGACGGCATCTCCCTCCCCCTCCTGGTCCTGACCGCGCTGCTGACCTTCCTCTGCGCGCTCTACTCCTACTTCAAGATGCCTACGGGCCCCTCCCCGAAGGCCTTCGTCGCTCTCCTGCTCGTCCTGGAGTCCGGCACCCTCGCCACCTTCGCCGTCCTCGACCTGCTGCTGTTCTTCCTCGCGTTCGAGATGGTGCTCATCCCGATGTACTTCCTCATCGCCCGCTGGGGTGGTGAGCAACGCACGCGGGCCGCGTGGAAGTTCATCCTCTACACCCTGCTCGGTTCCGTGGTCATGCTGCTGGGCCTGCTCCTGATCGGAATCAGGGCGGGCACATTCGACATGGTGGCACTCGCCACTGACAATCACCCTGAACTGACCACATCCGTGCAGGTCATCGCCGTTTTGTCGATCGGTGTCGGGCTCGCGGTGAAGACCCCGATGTGGCCGCTGCACAGCTGGCTGCCGGACGCCCACACCGCCGCCCCGACCGTCGGCTCGGTCCTGCTGGCCGGCGTCCTGCTGAAGATGGGCACGTACGGGTTCGTGCGCATCCTGCTGCCGATCACCCCCGACGGTTTCCGCACCTTCGCGCCGTACCTCGCCGCCTTCGCGGTCGTCGGCATCATCTACGGCTCGCTCGCCTGCCTCGCGCTCGCGCGGCAGGGCGCCAAGGGCGACCTCAAGCGCCTCATCGCCTACTCCTCCGTCGGCCACATGGGCTTCGTACTGCTCGGCATCGCCACGATGACCCCGACCGGCGTGAACGGCGCGCTCTTCGCCAACATCGCCCACGGCCTCATCACCGGCCTGCTGTTCTTCCTGGTCGGCGCGTTGAAGGACCGCACCGGCACCACCGACCTCGACACCCTCGCGCGGGAGACCGGCGCCGCCCTCTACGGCAGGGCGCCCCGCCTCGGCGGCCTCCTCGCCTTCGCCGCCGTCGCCTCCCTGGGCCTGCCCGGACTCGCCGGGTTCTGGGGCGAGATGCTGGCCTTGTTCGGCGCGTTCGAACCCGCCGAGGGCCTCAGCCGCCCCGCCTTCCTCACCTTCATGACGATCGCCGCGTTCGGCACGCTCCTCACGGCCGCGTACCTGCTGATCGTGGTCCGCCGCGTGTGCATGGGTGCCGTCCCGAAGGAACCCGGAGAGGGGCCACACCGCGCGGACGGACAACCGCACGGCGTCCCGGGCGAACAGACGTACGCCCTCACGGACGTACAGACGTACGAGTTCGCGGCCTGGACCCCGCTCGTCGCCCTCACCGTCCTCGCCGGCCTCTGGCCCGCGGCCCTCCTCGGTCTGACCGACCCGGCCGTGCAGCAGCTCCTCGCAGGAGGCACCCGTTGAGCCCCTTGGCCCAACCCCCGGCCCAGGCCCAGGCCGCCCAGACCCTGGCCGAGTCGGTCGTCCAGTCCGTCGACTGGCTCGCGATCGCGCCGCCCACCGTCGCGGCCGTCGTCGGCCTCGCCGTGCTCGTCGCCGACCTCTTCACGGACGACCGCAGGAAGGCCCTGCTCGGCTGGGTCTCCGTCACGGGCCTCGCCGTAGCCCTGCTGGCCCTCCTGCCCCTCCTGGACGCCGACCGCGCCACCTTCTGCCTGACCGGCGACCCGGACGTCTGCAGCTACACCGCCGACCGATTCACCCTCGTCATCCAGTTCCTCGTCCTCGGCGGCGCACTCCTCGCCGCCCTGCTGTCCATGACGGCCCTCAAGGACGACCGGAAGAACCTCCCCGAAGGGGAGTTCTGGTTCCTGCTGCTGTCGTCCGCCGCCGGAGCCGCCCTCCTGCCCGCCTCCCGCGACCTCGCGACCCTCGTCGTCGCCCTGGAGGTCGCCTCCCTGCCCGCCTTCGCCCTCGTCGGCATCCGGCACGGCGACCGGCGGTCCTCCGAGGCGGCCCTGAAGTTCTTCCTGTCGTCCGTCACCGCGACCGCCGTCAGCCTCCTGGGCATCAGCTTCGTCTACGCCACGACCGGCACCCTCTACCTCACCGAGATCGCCGACCGCGTCCAGCACGTCGACGGCCAACTCCACACCCTCACCCAGGCCGGAGTCGTCCTCACCCTCATCGGCTTCGCCTTCAAGACGGCCGCCGTCCCCTTCCACTTCTGGGTCCCCGACACCTACGTGGGCGCCCCCCTGCCCGTCGCCGCCTACCTCTCCGTGGTCGGCAAGGCGGTCGGCTTCACCGGCCTGATCCTCGTCACCGTCGTCGCCCTCCCGTCGTACGCCGACGTCTGGGGCCCCGCCCTCGCCGTGCTGGCCGCCCTCACCATGACCGTCGGCAACCTCGGCGCCCTGAAACAGGTCTCCACGCGCGCGTACAGCGCGGTCCGGCTCCTCGCCTGGTCCTCCGTCGGCCAGGCCGGCTACCTCCTCGTCCCGATCGCGGCGGCCGCCTACGCCGACGACACCGCCGACGCCGAGAAGGCCGTCGGCTCCACCGTCGCCTACGCCCTGATGTACGCCGCCGTGAACCTCGGCGCCTTCGCCGTGGCCGCCCTCGTCGGCCGTACGAAGTCCCTGAACCGCCTCAGCGACTACCGGGGCCTCTACGCGTCGAGCCCCCTGTCCGCCCTGCTCCTGGCCTTCTTCCTGCTCTGCCTCGCCGGACTGCCGCCGGGGATCATCGGTCTGTTCGCCAAGGTCACGGTCTTCTCGGCCGCCGTCGACGCGGGCCTCGGCTGGCTCGCCGTCGTGATGGCCGTCAACGTGGTGATCGCCCTCTTCTACTACCTCCAGTGGACGGCCCTGCTGTTCCGCGCCCCCGAGGGCGACACCGCCGGCGCACCCGCACCGCACCGCGTCCCCGCCCCGCTCACCCTGGCCCTCGCCCTCACCGGCATCGTCGCCGTAGCCCTGTCCGGCGCCCCCCAACTCGTCCTGCGCTTCGCCGGCATCGGCCTCTTCTAGCGGACCACGGCCCTTCACACTGGCGGCCCACCGGCGGGGCGGCGGCGACAAGGCAACTAGTACGCCCGCTACTGCGTGTCACGCTTAGGGTAGTCGCTGTTACAGCGCGACCACTGCCA
>NZ_JARGEE010000400.1:0-8001 GCF_033794485.1 Streptomyces sp. MB09-02B | reverse complement strand
CCCTACGCCCCTACGCCCCCAGCGCCCGCGACACCGTGTAGATCAGCAGCCCGGCCAGCGAGCCGACCACCGTGCCGTTGATCCGGATGAACTGCAGGTCACGGCCGATGTTGGCCTCGATCTTCTTCGTGGTGTGCTCGGCGTCCCAGCTCGCGACGGTCTCGGTGATGAGGGAGGTGATCTCGGCGCGGTAGGTGGTGACGACGTGCACGGCCGCGCCCTCCACCCACCTGTCCACCTTCGCCTGCGCGCTCGGCTCGGTGGCCATCCGCGCCCCCAGCGACAGCAGGGACGAGCGGACCCGCAGCCGCAGCTCGCTGCGCTCGTCCTCGGCGGCGGACACGATCATCGACCGTACGGCCGTCCAGGCGGAGGCGATCAGGTCCTGGACCTCGCCCCGGCCCAGCACCTCACCCTTCAGCCGCTCCACCCGCGCCCGGGTCTCCGTGTCGGACTGGAGGTCGGTGGCGAAGTCGGTGAGGAAACGGTCCAGGGCTCCGCGCGCCGGGTGCGTGGGCGAGTCGCGCATCTCGGTGGCGAAGCGCAGCAGTTCCTTGTAGACGCGCTCGCCGACCTTGCGGTCCACGAAACGGGGGGTCCAGCCGGGCGCTCCGCCCTCGACGGCGTCCATGACCTGCGTGTCGTGCAGGACCAGCCAGTCGTGGGCGCGGGTGCAGATCAGGTCGACGACCCGCCGGTGGCCGCCGTCGGTGACGACCCGCTCCAGCATCTTGCCGATGCCGGGCGCGATCTCCTGGGCGTTCGCCCGCCGGGTGATCGCCTCCCCGACGACGGCCTGGACGTCCGAGTCGCGCAGCACGGTCAGCGCGCCCCTGAGCGCGGTCGCCAGTTCGGCCGTCACCCGGTCGGCGTTCTGCGGCTCGGCGAGCCAGGCGCCGAGCCGGCTGCCGATGCCGACGGCGCGCAGCCGCTGCCGTACGACGTCCTGGGAGAGGAAGTTCTCGCCGACGAACTCACCCAGGGTGACGCCCAGTTGGTCCTTCTTGGTGGGGATGATCGCGGTGTGCGGGATGGGCAGTCCGAGCGGATGCCGGAACAGCGCGGTCACCGCGAACCAGTCGGCCAGCGCGCCGACCATGCCCGCCTCGGCCGCCGCCGCGACATAGCCCGCCCAGGCACCCGCACCTTCGTGCGAGGCCCACTTGGCCAGCACATAGACCAGCGCCACGAAGAGCAGCAGCCCGGCCGCGATGAGCTTCATCTGCCGGACGCCGCGCTGCTTCTCCTCGTCGGCGGCGCTGAAGGTGGTCATGGTGCGGTGCGAGGCCCGCGGCCCGGTACCGGCCACGGCCCCGGGCCGCGCTTCTTCCGCTTTCGTACGGTCCATTCACTCCACCCGTTCCCTGTCCCCCGTACACATTGTCCCGTTCCCCGTCTCTTCACCGCTCGGCGACGTGACCTACTCCATGACGGACTCCCGGAACGGAACAGGAGTTCCCCGCGTCTGTCCGGGCGGGGGAACCGATGGGGGTTCTCGCAAGCAACCCCCATCCCATGACGCATCATGGGGTGATCACATCGGAGCCCCGGCGCTCCACAGCCCAAGGAGTCACACACCGCATGACCAAGCAGCACGGTTATGCACTTCTGGCGGCCATGGCCGCCCTGATCGTGGCCGTCTCGGCCGCGATATACATCGGCGTCGGCATCGACGACGGCACCCCCCGGCAGGAGACCTTCGCCCGCGCGCCCCACAACAGCGCCGCCCCCGCCTCCACCGGCGTGTGGGTCGGCGCCTGGGCCGCCTCGCCGAACGGGTCGGAGCCGGGCACCGAGCAGGACGGCCTCGCCGGCCGCTCGGTGCGCAACGTGGTGCACACGACCGCCGCCGGTACGAGTGCCCGCGTCACCCTGTCCAACCTCTACGGCCAGCAGCCGCTGACCATCAGTCACGCCTCGCTCGCCGTCGCCGCCTCCATCGACACCCCGGCCGCAGCGGCCGAGACCATGCGCCGCCTCACCTTCGCCGGCAACCCGACGGTCGTCATCGCCGCCGGCCGGCAGGTGGTGAGCGACGCCGTACGGGTGCCGATCCCGCACGACAGCGACGTACTGATCACCACCTACTCCCCGACCCCCTCCGGCCCGGCGACCTACCACGCGCACGCGCGGCAGATCTCCTACACCGCCGAGGGCGACCAGGTCGCGGACGTCACCGGTGAGCCGTACACCACGCAGACACTGCACTGGCGGTACGTCACCGCCCTGGACGTACTGAGCAACGAGTCCGAGGGCACGGTCGTGGTCCTCGGCGACTCGCTCACCGACGGCGTCACCTCCACCGTCGGCGAGAACCGGCGCTGGACGGACGTCCTCGCCGGACGCCTCCGCGCGGCCGCCGGCTCCTCCGACACGCCCCGCTACAGCGTCGTCAACGAGGGCATCAGCGGCAACCGCGTCCTCAACAACGGCAACGGCCGGCCCGCCGAGAACCCCAGCGGCCTCAACCGCTTCCAGCGTGACGTGCTCGGCCGTACGGGCGTCAAGGCCGTCGTCATCGACCTCGGCGTCAACGACATCCTGAAGAACCCCGGCCGCGCCGACCCCGACGCCATCACCGACGGCCTCCGCCGGCTCGTCGACCAGGCCCACGCGCGGGGCCTGCGCGTCGTCGGCGCCACCCTCATGCCGTTCCGGGGCCACCGCGGCTACTCGGACCAGCGCGAGTCCGTCCGCCAGGCCATCAACGCCACCATCCGCTCCGGCAACGTCTTCGACACCTACGTCGACTTCGACAAGGCCCTGCGCGACCCCTACGACCCCCGCAGCCTCCGCCCCGACTACGACTCGGGCGACCACCTGCACCCCAGCGACAAGGGCTACGAGCGGATGGCGGAGGTCTTCGACCTGGAGAAACTGAAGGGGTCGGCACCGGCGGAGCTGTGATGGTCACCCCGGTTCAGGGGAGCGGCCCGTAAGGGGCGCGGGGAACCGCGCAGGCAACCGGAGCGCACCCGCACCCGGCATACGACCTACCGCTCCCCACCCCTGCGCCGCTCCCGCTCCCTCTCTCGCTCACGCCGCATCCCCTGCACCTGATCACGATGGGCGGCATGCAACTCGCGCCGGGCTGCACGGCGTTCCAAACGCTCCAGCCGCCGCTCCTCCTTCAACCGCTGCCGCTCGGCCTTGGGCACCTTCCGCTCCACCCCGATTCCGCCCCAGAACGCGAACCCGGTGAGAACGACCCGTGGCGCGCCCGGCTCCCCCGGCACCCCCTCCTCACTGTGGTCGAACCCGCCCATGATCCCGATACCCCGGACCACGACCTCGACCCCGGGCGGCACGATCACATTGATCCCGCCCATGATCGCCACGCAGTTGATGGTGACCTCACGCTCCGCGAAGTACGCCTCCCTGAGGTCCAGTTCCCCGCCGCCCCAGAACGCGAAGCAGTCGAACCGCGCGGGCACGGTCCACCGCCCCTTGCGCTCGAACCCGGACATGACCGCCACACCCCAGGTGGACGACCCGATGCCCCCGACGATCCGCTCCGGCCAACTCGCATCCTGCGCAGGCCCCTTGACCAGCGACACGGACGGCTGCGGCGCGACGTCCGGCGGCGCCACCGCCCCCGCACCGGGCAGGTCCCGGGTGATCGGCGCCAACTCGCCATAGGTCCGCGCCTTGTACGTGGCATCCAGCCGCTCCTCGAACTCCTCCATGTCGAGCCGCCCCTCCGCGAGCGCGTCCCGCAACTGCTCGGAGACACGTTCACGATCGGCGTCGGAGGCACGAAGGTCCGCGGCGGCCGGAAGATCCGGCAGGTCGTCCGTCATACGAAGCAGCGTACGAGGAACCCCGTACGGGCGGCTACGACACCGCCGACCCGGACTCCCCCGCTCCTCCCTCCGTCCCCTTACCCACCAGCTCCGCCTGCTGCGCGTACATCTGGGCGATCACGGCCTCGATGTCCGGCTCCCGCACGGAGAGGTCCACCAGCGGGTACGCGGACGCGATCCGGGCCACCAGCGGGGCCGCCGACTCCGACGCCGGGAACGCCAGCCACTGCCGGGGCCCCTCCACCCGCACCACCCGGGCGGGCGCCGCCTCGATCGGCGGCAGCTCCCGCTCCAGGTCCACGACCAGCGTCCGCTCGCTCTCGCCCACCTCGTGCAGCCCGGTCAGCGGGCCGTCGTACATCAGGCGCCCGTGGTCGATGACCATCACCCGGCGGCACAACTGCTCGATGTCCTGGAGGTCGTGCGTGGTGAGCAGCACGGTCGTGCCCTGCTCGGTGTTGAGGTCCTTGAGGAACTCGCGGACCTTGGCCTTGCTGATGACGTCGAGCCCGATCGTCGGCTCGTCCAGGTACAGCACCTCGGGGTCGTGCAGCAGGGCCGCCGCGATGTCCCCACGCATCCGCTGCCCGAGCGAGAGCTGCCGTACCGGTACGTCCAACAGCTCACCCAGTTCGAGGAGTTCGACACACCGGTCGAGGTTCTCCCGGTAACGGGCGTCCGGGATGCGGTACATGCGGTGCATCAGGGCGTACGAGTCGATGAGGGGGAGGTCCCACCACAGGGTCGTCCGCTGGCCGAACACCACCCCGATCCGCCGGGCCAGCCGCGTCCGTTCCCGGGAGGGGTCGATGCCGGCGACCCGCAGCCGGCCCCCGCTCGGCGTCAGGATCCCCGTCAGCATCTTGATGGTGGTGGACTTCCCGGCACCGTTCGGCCCGATGTAGCCGACCATCTCACCGCGCGCCACCGTGAACGAGATCGAGTCGACCGCCCGCACCTCACGCCGCTCCCGGCGCAGGAACCCGCTCTTCTTGCGGACGTCGAAGACCTTCTCTACACGGTCGAGCTCGATGAACGCGCTGTCCGTCACGAATGCGTTGTCTGCCACGCTCAGCTCCCTGTACTCCGATACGAACGCAGCCCCGCCCGCCAGGCCAGCCCCGCCAGCGCACAGCAGGCCACGCCGACCAGCGGGGGCGCGAAGGCCAGCCAGGTCGGCAGGTCGAGGGGGTAGGGGCGGCCCAGGACGTACAGTCCGGGCACCCAGTTGACGAAGGCGAGCGGCAGGACGAAGGTCACCCCGCGCAGCAGGTCCTTGGCGAAGAGGGCCGGCGGGTACTGCAGGAGGGTCGCGCCGCCGTACGTGAAGGCGTTCTGCACCTCGGAGGCGTCCTGCGCGACGAACTGGAAGGCCGCGCCCCCGACGAACACCGCGGCGAAGATCAGCCCGCCGCTGCCCACCATCAGCGGGATCATCAGCACCTTGGCCGGGGTCCAGGCGATGTCGAGGGTGGCGAGGGCGTAGCCGAGGACGAACAGCCCCTGGGTGACCCGGCCGAGGCGGCGCAGCGCGAACTTGTCGGCGGCGACCTGCGCGAGCACCGGCACGGGGCGTACGAGGAGCGTGTCCAGCGTCCCGTCGCGGACCCGGCGCCCGAGCCGGTCCATCGAGCCGATCATCAGGTCGGCGAGGCCGAACGCGACGGCGGAGGTGCCGTACAGGAGGGCGATCTCGGGCAGGCTGAAACCGCCCAGCTCGTCGACCTGGGAGAACATCAACAGGATCGCGACGAAGTCGAAGGAGGTCGCCGCGAAGTTCCCGAAGGTCGTCATGGCGAAGGAGGCGCGGTAGGCCATCGTGGAGCGGATCCACATGGCGGCGATCATGCGGTAGGCCCGCAGCCCGTCCCGGACGCGGCTGTACGTGCCGTACTCGGCGAACGGGTTCTCGCGCTCGGCGCCCGTGACGACGCGCTCGTCCACGTCAGCCACCCTGGACCACCACCTTCCGGGTCGCCGCCGACTGGATCAGCCGTCCGACCGCGAGCAGCACCGCGGCCCACGCGAGCTGGAAGGCGTACGTCCCCCACGGGTCGGCCTCGCCCAGCAGTACGTCCGCCGGGGCCTGGAGCAGCGCGGACCAGGGCAGGAGGCGGGCGAGATCGCCGAGCGCGCCGGGGAAGACGTTCAGCGGAAGGAGCATCCCGGAGAAGAAGACTCCGGTGAGCCAGGTGATCTGCATCGCTCCGGCGCCGTCGAGGAGCCAGAAGGCCCACAGCGCGACGATGTAACGGATCGCGAAGCTGACGAGCGCGCCGAGGGCGACCGCGACGAGACAGGCGATCCACGGCAGCGGGCCGGAGGGCAGGGCCAGGTCGAAGAAGAGGGCGCCGCACACCATGGGGATGACACCGCGTCCCAGCAGCTGGAACAGGGCGCGGCCCATGTCGGCGGCGAGCCACCACATCTGGAGGTCGACGGGCCGGTACAGGTCGACCGCGATGTCGCCCGTACGGATCCGCTCGATCAACTCCTCCTCGAAGCCGACGCTTCCCAGCACCATGACCGCGAACATGGCCTGGCCGACCCATACATAGGTGAGGGCCTGCCCTTGGTCGTAGCCGCCGAGGTGGGGCTTCTCATGCCAGAGGGCCATGTAGGTGTATGCGAGGATGAAGCCGAAGACGGTGTTGGTGAACACCCCCGCGGCGGTGGCCACCCGATATGTCGCGTACCGCCTGAAACCACCGGCGGCGACGGCGGCGTACAACCGCCCTGTGCCCACGAGGAAACCCCCATCCGCTGCGAAGAGTTAGGCGAAAGGCCGAGGCCTGGACCGATTCGGGCCGAAGCGAAGAAGCCTAGTCCGCGGCCGGAGTGGCCTGCCACGCGTTTTCGGGGCGGACCGCGGGGCGGACGGTGCGCTCATGGGGCGTGCGGGGCACGTGCCGAGATCCGGGAACGGATCGCACGGTACGAGAGTCTTCACTCAGGGGCGCAGAACCGGCCCGGAGTGGGCGCAAAGCGTACGAGTCCGTACGGAAATGAACGTACGACGCGGAAACAGGAGCACGGCAGCACGATGAGCGACGAGCCGCAGCCGAAGCGGAACGGCCCGGGCTGGGCACCGAGAGACCCGGAGCCACGCACTCCGGGCACACCTCCGGGACCCGGTGCCGGCGCCGACGCCGCCAGCAATACGCCCACCGGCAACGCCGGCCCGGCCTCCGGCAAGGATGCCGCGTCCGACGGCCGCCCGAACGGGACCCCCGGCGCCTCCGGCCCGCACACGGACACGGCACCCGACGGCGACACCCGCCCCGGCCCGATTCCCGGCGGACGATCCGGCTCCGCCTCCGGGGGACGGCCCGGCGACACCTCCGGCGGACGATCCGGCGCGGCACCCGGCGGAGAGTCCGGCCCCTCGAACGACGTGCGGCCGGACGAGCGACCCGGCGGCCGATCGGCGGCAGCGCCCGGCGGCCGGTCCGGGGGTGCGTCGGACGGTACGCCCGGAGCAGCCTCGGGCAGTCGGTCCGGGACAGCTTCGGACGGCGGGCCCGCAGCAGCGCCCGGCAACCGGCCCGGTGCCGTGCCTGGCAGCAGGCCCGGTGGGTCGGCCGGGGGCCAGGTCGGCTCCACTCCCCCCGGATCGGCACCCGGCGCCAAGTCCGGTGTCGCGGGCGGGCGGGGACCGCAGGGCGAGTCCGTGCCGTCCTCCGGCGGCAAGCCCGCCGGGGCCCGGGACGGTCAGCCCGCCGGGGCCCGGGACGGTGGTCAGGTCGGCGGCCCCCGTGGGGAGCAGACCGGCAGCGGGCGTGGCAGTGACTCCGCCGGAGCTCCTGACGCCGGGCGCGACGGCAAGACAGCCGGCGTGCCGGACGCCAGGGCAGCAAGGGCCGCCCGCGCCGCCCGCGCAGCCAAGGCCGCCGGGATCACCGGGTCCGCCGGTGCTGCGGCCGGAGCCACAGGTGCGGCCGGTGCAGCAGGTGCAGCCGGTGCAGCCGGTACAGCAGGTGCGGCCGGTACAGCAGGTGCGGCCGGTACAGCAGGTGCGGCAGGTGCGGCAGGTGCGGGAAGCGCCACCGGGTCCGCCGGCGGCAATCACGCCGGGCCCCGGGGCGGCAACCCCGCCGCGGCCCCCGGCGGCGCCAAGGCCACCGGGCCCCACAACCCCCGTACGCCCGGCGCGGCAGCGGGCGGCGCGGCAGGCGCAACCGCCGCCGACGACACCCCC
>NZ_JARGEE010000003.1:0-88117 GCF_033794485.1 Streptomyces sp. MB09-02B | reverse complement strand
CACCAAGGCCTTCGCGGAGCTGCTGCACATGGCGGGCGTCAAGTTCGCCATCATGGGCGGCGACGAGAAGTGCACCGGTGACTCCGCCCGCCGCCTCGGCAACGAGCCCCTCTTCCAGGAGCTCGGCATGGAGAACGTGGCCGCGCTGAACATGGCGTTCGGCGAGGACGACGAGGACGAGTCGACGAAGAAGCCCAAGTCGGCCAAGAAGATCGTCGCCACCTGCCCGCACTGCCTCAACACCCTCGGCAACGAGTACCCGCAGCTCGGCGGCGACTACGAGGTCATCCACCACACCCAGCTGCTCCAGCACCTCATCGACGAGGGCAAGCTGATCCCGGTGACCCCGGTCGAGGGCCTGATCACCTACCACGACCCCTGTTACCTGGGCCGCCACAACAAGATCTACACGCCGCCGCGCGAGATCATGTCGGCCGTCCCGGGCCTGCGCCAGCAGGAGATGCACCGCCACAAGGAGCGCGGCTTCTGCTGCGGCGCCGGCGGCGCGCGGATGTGGATGGAGGAGCGGATCGGCAAGCGCATCAACAACGAGCGCGTCGACGAGGCCCTCTCGCTCAACCCGGACATCGTCTCCACCGCCTGCCCGTTCTGCCTCGTCATGCTGACCGACTCGGTCAACGGCAAGAAGGCTGCAGCCGAAAGCGGCTCCGCCGCGGGCGACAAGGCCAAGGAGTCCATCACGGTCGTCGACGTCGCCCAGCTCCTGCTGGAGTCCGTCAAGGGCGAGCCCACTGCTGTCGTTGACGATCCGGAACCGGTCAGCAATTGAGATCGGATCGGAGTCATGCTGATCCACGCTGAGAGCACCAAGGCAACTGCCGGTAGCGACACTGGTGCTTTCAAAAGGAAGGCCGGGTGATCTACCCAAGCGGTCGCGGGGTCAACCGCGGCGACGGGACCGCCTGAGTGCCAAAGACTCGTCCGCACTGCCGGGTGCATTGCTCAAGCGCATCGCCATAGTGAGCGGTAACCTGGGGCGGAACGCATCGGGCAGGTTCCCATGGCGACACCTGACACTACGGCGCAATCCACAAGCGGCATACTGGGCGGTAACCCCTACAGCCCGCTGACAGCGGCGGTCGCCCTGCTGGACCGGGACGGCAAGGTCGTCGGCTGGACCAGTGCCGCAGCGGACGAGTACGGCTTCGACGAGGACGAGATCCTAGGGCGCCCTTTCTCCGAACTTGTCGGCCGCGCACAGGGCAGACTCGTACTCACGCCCCATCTGAGGGGAAGTCGGCAGCACGGCTGGTGCGAGACCCGCGAAGTCCACCACCGCGACGGCCGGACGGTGCACAGCGTGCTGCACCTGTGCCCGCTGACCGCGAACGGATCCGGCATCTCCTGGCTGGTCGTTTTGGTCCCCTCCGACCGCCTGCAGCAGTGGGCGACGGACCAGGCCATGCTGAACGGACTGTTCACCCAGTCAGCGATCGCCCTGACGGTGTACGGCCCCGATATGCGAGTGGCCTGGGTGAACGCGGCGGTGGAGGCCCAGCACGGCCTCCGGCCGGAGGAATGGGTCGGCCAATACATCGCGGACATGTTTCCGCAGGGCGAGATCCTCTCACCCGAATACCGGGGCCGCGCGCTGGAGGACGTCATCGCCCAGGTGTTCCATAGCGGAGCTCCGGTGCTTGACCTGCACTATCGCAGCCCCACCTCGGTAGACCCCGCCCATTTGCACGTATGGTCGTGTTCATACTTCCGGCTGCAGGACGGAGGCGGGCGGGCACTGGGCGTCTGCGAGTCGGCCTTCGACATCACCGACCGCTACGAGGCACGCCGCCGCTTGGCCCTCCTCGGCCGGGCCAGCAGCATCGGCCGGCATCTGGACGCGTCCCGGACAGCCGGGGAACTGGCCTCGGTCCTTGTGCCGGAGTTCGCTGACATGGTCAGAGTCGAACTCGCCGAGTACGTTCTGGTTGCCGCGGAGGCGGCGCCCCTCGCCCCGGGGGGCCAGCCGTACCCGCTGCGCTGTGTCGTCGAGCGGAGCGCCGACGAACGCGGGGCCGTCCAGGCGTATCCCTCCCAATCGCCCGAAGGCCGACGCCGGCTCGTGCTGCCCCTGCAGGCGGGAGACAGACTCCTGGGCCGGGTGATCCTGGAGCGCTTCGCTCCGCGCGATCCGTTTGGCGACGAGGACCATGCCCTGGCCATGGAACTGGTATCGCACACGGCGGTGTGCGTGGACAACGCCCGCCGCTACGCCCGCGAGCACGTGGCTGCCCTGACCCTCCAGCGCAATCTGCTGCCCGCCACGCTGCCGGAGCCGACTGGAGTCGAGATCGCCCACCACTACATTCCCGCGGCCGGCCCCAAGGGCGTGGGCGGCGACTGGTACGACGTGATCCCCCTGTCCGGGGCCCGGGTCGGACTGGTGGTGGGCGACGTCTCGGGCCACGGGCTGAACGCGGCCGCCACCATGGGGCGTCTCCGCACGACGGTGCGCGCCCTGGCCTCACTCGATCTCGACCCTGGGGAACTGCTCACCCGGCTCGGCGACCTCGTCGCGCAGGCACGCATCGGCATCCACTCGGTCGAAGACGACCTCCCTGAAGACCAGGCGATCGGAGCCCGCTGTCTCTACGGTGTGTACGACCCGGCGTCTGGGAACTGCTCCATGGCCAGCGCGGGGCACCTGCCACCGATCGTGACCCGGCCGGACGGGACGGCCGAAGCCCTGGACATGGCGATCGGCCCACCACTGGGCGCCGACACCCTGCCCTTCGAGTGCACGGACCTCGAACTACCGACGGACAGCATGCTCGCCCTTTTCACCGACGGGCTCGTCCAGCGGCCGGACGCCGATCTCGACTCTGGCCTGGCGGAGCTCCGCCGCGTGCTGGGCCATCGGGGAGTGACCCCCGCAGAGGCGCGGTCCGCGATCGTCGCATGGGCGCCGGCCGGTGCCGCACGCGATGACACCGCCCTACTGTTGGTCCGCGTCCACCGCCTGAGCGAGCCGCATATGGCGAGCTGGCCCATCCCCGCAGACACCGCGGAGGTGGCCACCGCCCGAAACCTCGCCACGCACCAGCTGACCGAGTGGGGGCTGGAGGATGTCTCGTTCGTCGTGGAGCTGGTCGTCAGCGAACTCGTCACGAACGCCATCCGCTACGGCGGTGGTCCAGTCTGCCTCCGTCTCCTGCGGGACCGGGATCGCACGCTGATCTGCGAGGTCTCGGACGGCGGGCACACCTCACCACATCTGCGGCGGGCCGGCCTGGACGACGAGGGCGGGCGCGGACTCTTCCTGGTGGCTCAGCTCACCGAGCGGTGGGGCGCCCGGTACACGCAAGACGGCAAGACCATCTGGACCGAGGTTCCGCTCCGCATGACGTCACCGGAAGCCCCGTAGAAGATGCCTTCGCCGTCGGACGCGACAGCAGGCGCGGCTGCCTCGGACTCGCTGACCTGAGGCAGCCCTACACGATGTTCACCTGAGCCAGGGATCCAACCTGCGCCCCTTTCACCCACGGCCAACTTCGGCGAGGCTGCACTTTTTCGGTGCGTGGAGGTGTTCACGCGTTCCTTGGCAATCACGTCGAGAGCCGCGTGGAACCGGTACGCCCCTGTCGACTCGGTGTGCGGCCGCCTCGACCACCGACCCTCCCCCGGCAGGGCACCTGCGAGAGCCCGCCGTAGCGCAGCTCATCCCGTCCATCAGTCAACTCGCCTGTGAGGGCGTCGACTTCCAGGCAAGCCGTTTGGCGCACGGCAAGGATTCCCATCCGCCTGTGCCACGTAGATCGGACCTCTGCGTGGCTGGCGACGCGAATCGAGCGGACTGACAAGAAGTAGGACGGCCCGCGTTGCCGATGATTGCCGCCGCAGTGACCAGCACCATAGGCCCCAAGAACACCCAAAGAATTCGTAATACTTCCAATAGTCCGTGCTGGTAGCCGCCGCTTAACTGCGTCCACTCGCCGTGTGATCCCCCTCTCACACGAGTCAGAACACCTTCGATGAGTTCCCGGCCGGCCACGACGACAGGCCGTTGTCGCCCGGATATCGCCAGACAGGGGCAAGGAGCAGACCATGCAGCGTCGAGCAAGGGTTGTCGGACTCAAGAAGCAGATCACGGCCACTGGCAACAGTTCCGAGGAAACACCCGGCGGGAACGAGGGCATGACCGCCCGTCAGCAGCGTCGCGGCAGACGCTGGCTCGCCGGTGCGGCAGCCGGCGTCTGCGCCGTGATGCTCGCCACCGCCTGCGCGCCGCAGGAAGCGACCTCCTCCGGCTCCGAAGCGGACATAGACCCCGAGGTCACCGCGGCTCTCAAAGAAGAGGGGGCGGTCAAGTTCGTCGACAACCTCTACATGGAGAACTCTCTCCAGGCCCACTTGATGGCGCAGATCATCAACGAGATCGGCGGTGAGGCCGAGGCCGTCGAGGCCGCCGGCGGGGCTGAGACCGCGGCAGCGATGGCCAAGGCGGACAACATGGTCTCGATGGACTGGTGGCGCTGGCAGTTCGAGGACGGCTGGCAGAAGTACGTCGTCAAGGAGAAGTCGCTCGTCCCCATCGGCACCTCCGACTACAAGGGCGAGGAGGGCTGGTACGTGCCCACCTACGTCATCAAGGGAGACGCCAAGCGGGGTATCAAGCCCGCGTGTCCGGACCTCCCGAACTGGAAGGCCCTCGACAAGTGTGTGGACGTCTTCAAGACGCCCCGGACGACGCCCAAGGGGCAGTACATGACCGGGGCGGAGTCCTGGGCACCGGCCTACGGCGACCAGGACCGCATCGACAACCTGAAGCTCGACTACAAGATGGTGTTCGCCGGTTCCGAGGCGGCGCTCTTCGCCGAACTGTCCAAGGCGTACGAGCGTGGTGAGCCCTGGCTGGGACTGATGTGGCGGCCCAACTACCTGACGCAGATGTACGACCTGACGCGCGTCGAGTTCCCTCCCCACACCGCCAAGTGCTGGGCGACCACGCACGCGTGCCAGTGGCCGGAGACGGTGATCTACCGGGTCGCCTCGGCCGGCCTCGAGTCCAAGCACCCGACGGTCTGGAAGATCCTCAAGAACTACAGCCTGAGCGACGAGCAGTTGAGCTCGATGCAGAAGCTGGTCGTGGATGACGGCATGTCGGTCAAGGACGCCGCCAAGACGTGGATGAAGCAGAACCGCAAGGTGTGGACGGCGTGGATCTGAGCAGCAGACCATCGGCTGAGGCCATGTCTCGTACCACTCCGGCCGCAGGCACGGATGCGACGGTGAGGGGCGAGCGTCCGGACGCGAGCACTCCCCTGCCCGGACCGGCGCGACAGGGCCCTCTCCGGCGGTTCGCCGATGGTTTCACGTGGCGGACATGGCACCTGGTGCCGGTCCTCCTCGCCACCGTGATCGTGATCGGGGCCGTCTCGGCCCCGATCGCCTTCCCCACGACGCTCAGGATCCCGCTCGGCCGGGAGGTCGAGGAGGCCTTCAACGACTTCGAAGAAGGCGGTACTTGGCTGTACGAGCCGACCGCCACCCTGTTGGCGTCGTTGTTCGACTCGATCGTCGCCTACCTGGAGCTGATCTCGCCACCGGTGTTCGTGGCGGCGGTGGTCCTGCTCGTCGGCTACTTCAAGGGAGTCCGGCTGGGGCTGGTCGCGGCCGTGATGTTCGCCTGGGTGCTGCTTGGCGGGCTGTGGGAGCCGACGATCCAGACCGTCGCGTTCATGGTGGTCGCGGTCTCCATCAGCGCCGCCGTGGGCATCGCGATGGGACTCTTCGCCGCATCAGGTCCGAGGGCCAATGTCGTCGTGCGGATGCTGCTTGACGCCCTCCAGACGTTCCCGTCCTTCGCCTACCTCGTGCCGGTCGTGTTCCTGTTTGGCATGGGAAACACCCCCGCGATCATCGTCACAGTGATCTGGGCCATGCCGCCGATCGCGCGCATGACCAACGTCGGGCTCCGCGAAGTCTCCGGTGAGGTGCTCGAAGCCGCTGTGGTGTCCGGCGCAAGTCGCTGGCAGCTCCTGCGCGACGTGCGGTTTCCCATGGCGGCCCCACGCATTCGTGCCGGTCTGAACCAGACCATCATGTACGCGATCGCGATGGCCACGATGGCGGCGATGATCGGCGCCGCCGGTCTGGGCGCGCCGGTATGGAGTGGCCTGCGGCGACTCGAGTTCGGCGACGCTCTGCAAGGCGGAATCGCCCTGGTGCTGGTCGCGATCCTGATCGACCGGGTGACCGCGCCCCGCCCCGGCCCGGCCGCCGTGCGGAGGCGTACGCCGGCATCGGACGGACCACACGAACGACGAGTGGGTGGCTTCCCTCGGATGCCTTCTCTCGCGGGCATGCTCACCTTCGCGGCGTTCCTCGCCGTCGTGATCACCTCGCAGGTCTTCCGGGGCACGTGGCAGAACTTCGCCGAACCCCCGTGGGGCACACCCCTGCGCTTGCGGGAGCCCGTGGGTGACGCCGTGATCTGGGCCACCACGACTCTGGGCCCCGGCCTCGACGCCATCGGCGCCACGATCCAGCAGGCCGGCCTCAACCGGCTCGGCGACTTCTTCACCTCGATCCCGTGGCCGGTCGTCGTACTGTGCACCGGTGCCCTCGGTGTGGTCGTCGCCGGATGGAGCAAGGGCGTGCTCATGGGTGTCGGTATCGTCGCCATCGGGAGCCTGGGAATGTGGGGCAGCACCGTCGAGACGCTGGCCGTGGTGAGCACCTCCATCCTGCTGGCCGGGCTGATCGGGATTCCTGTGGGCATCGCGATCAGCGCCAGCAACGCGGCCGCGGCCGTGGTACGCCCGATTCTGGACGTGATGCAGACGCTCCCGATCTACCTGTTCATCATCCCCGCCGTCATGTTTTTCGGAACCGGCGAGGTGGCCGCCGTGCTCGCGACCTTGCTGGCGACAGTCCCACCGGTTATTCGGTTTACCAACACCGCTTTGCGTGGAGCGGACGCGGAGGTGGTGGAAGCCGCCCTCACCTTCGGGGCCACACCCGGTCAGGTCCTGCGGCAGGTACGCATACCCCTGGGGCTACAAACGATCATGGTGGGCCTGAACCAGGCGGTGCTCCTGGCCCTGGCCATGGCCGTCGTCAGCGCGATGATCGGAGCGCCCGGTCTGGGCGGGGACATCCTCGCCTCTGTCGAGAGGGTCGACCTGGCCCGGGGCGTGGAGGCCGGCCTGGCGATGCTTCTGCTGGGCGTGATCATCGACCGGCTCTTCGACGGATCCGCCCGCATGCTCACCAACATCACTCACACATCGGTCGGCCCCGGAAAGGCGGGATCATGACAGTGCTCACCGCAAGTGAGATGGAAGCGCCCGTCGGCGGCGCCGCCCTCACTGTGCGAAATCTCTGGAAGGTCTACGGCCCGCACTCCGGCCGCCACCTCGAGGAGGTCAAGGCGGGAAAGGCGCCGTCGGACGGGGCTCACACCGCGGCGGTCCGCGACGTCTCGTTCGACGTGCGACCCGGCGAGACCTTCGTGGTGATGGGGCTGTCCGGCAGTGGCAAGTCGACGCTCGTCCGATGTCTCAACAGGCTGTTGGAGCCCACCGCCGGGAAGGTGGAGATCGACGGCCTCGACATTGTGTCCATGCCCCAGTCGCGGTTGCGCGAGCTGAGGCGCAAGGACTGGGCGATGGTCTTCCAGCACTTCGGACTCCTGCCACACCGGCGCGTCCTGCACAACGTCGCCTACGGACTCGAGGTCAGCGGTGTCCCCCGGGGCGTCCGAGACGACAGGGCCCGGGAAGTGATCGAGCTGGTGGGACTCAAGGGTGTCGAGCACAAGTACCCGCACGAGCTCAGCGGCGGCATGCGGCAGCGCGTCGGACTAGCGCGAGCCCTGGCGGTACGCCCCCGCCTCCTGCTCCTCGACGAACCCTTCAGCGCCCTCGACCCTCTCATCCGCAGCGATCTGCAGGACGAACTGCTGAGACTCGCAGACGTCGTACGCCAAACTTCGATCTTCATCACCCATGACCTCGCCGAAGCGCTCAAAGTCGGCGACCGCATCGCGATCATGCGCGACGGAGAGTTCGTCCAGGTGGGTACTCCGGAGGACATCGTGCTGCGCCCGGCCGACGACTACGTCCGCCGCTTCGCGGTCGAGGCACCGCGAGCCAAGGTGGTTCGCGCCGGAACGATCGCGCGCGCGGCCCTCACCCTCTCGAAGTCCGAGAACCTGGAGGCCAGCCTCACGAGACTGGCCAGCACTGAAGGCGGTGCCGCGATCGTGAGTGGCGAGGACGGCAAGGCGCCGAGTGTCGTCACGGAGCTGCAACTGCTCAGGGCTCGGAAGGAGGGACTGCGAACGGCGGATCTCCTCACAGGTGAGTTCGCGACGGTGGGCGAGGACGAGAACCTGGGTGCCGTAATGGAGAAGCTCGTGGCCACGGGGAACCCCGTGATCGTCCGCTCGGCCGCTGGTGAGTTGCTCGGACTTGTGGACCACTCAGCTGCGGTTGCCGCCCTCACTACGGCATCGCCCTCGGCCTGACGACACAAGGCTGAAGGCACTGTTCCGACGGCATCGGGCGAGGCTCTGCCCCGGTAAAGGAGGGATCTCAGCACCATCGACCTGGTTGCCACGCGGCCGGGGAGCGGACTTTCCGATCGCTCCCCGGCCTCGGCAATCCACAGGCGGGCGCCATAACCGTGGAGCGCCAGGTTGCTCAGCACCTACAGGAGACCCATGAAGAACACGCCGGATGCCATGCCGAACATGGTCGACGGAAGGCCAAGTGCGTCGTTCATGCCGTTCGGGCCGGCGACGCGGATACTACTGCGAGCGATGTGGTTGACGAAGTAGCAGAGCACCAGGAATGGCATGAGCCGTAACAGATTCTTGCGGCGCAAGGCCCCACGTGACGCGCTGGTGTGGGGAGCAGACAACAGGGGCCTCCGTGCGGTTCGGGTGGACGAGTGCACTGCTGTGACGCGGGAGGGCGGTCGGCCAGAGCGTCAGCCATGGCGGAAGACCTCGACCACACCCGAGTCGTCGCCGTCGCCGAGCCCCAGCTCTGCCGCCTCGCGCCAAGCGGTGCGTGCGGCCTCGGTGAGGGGGGCGTGCGCACCGACGGCCGCGGCGGCGTCGGCCACGAGCCCGCTGTCCTTGACGAACACGGACAACAGAGTCTCGGTGGGGCGCCGCGTTGCCGGCAGGATCATGCGCGGGCCGCGGTCGACGAGCATCCATGACGCGGCGGCTCCAGTGGGCAGCACCTCGCGCACGGTTTCCAGGTCGAGGCCGAGCCGTTCGGCGAACGCGAAGGCCTCCCCGGCGGCGGCCAAATGGATGCCGGCGAGCATCTGGTTGACCAGTTTGAGGGACTGACCGTCGCCGGGCCGGGTGCCGACGACGCGGATGTCGCCCAGCGCGGTGAGTGTGGACGCCAGGGATTCGACCGTCGCAGGGGCTCCGGCGGCAAGGAGGGTCAGCGTGCCCGCGGTGGCACCGGTCACGCCTCCGGTCACCGGGCAGTCGACGAGGCCGATGCCGTACCGCTCGGCGAGGACGGCGGCCGAGCGCACCGCCTCGGGGCCGACGGTGCTCCCCACGACGAGGACCGATCCCGACAGGGCCCCGTCGGTCACGACCGGCGCCGTGAGCAGGCTGAGCAACTGGGGTCCGGTCGTCACCATGACCAGCACCACCTCTGCACCGGCGAGGAGGGCCAGATCGCTGCCCGCAGTCAGACCGGCTTCCTGGCACTGCTGGACGCGGGCGGGGTCGAGATCGACGGCGCGCACGGACATCCCCTGTCGGTGCAGGCGCAGAGCCATCGGTAGACCCATGGCCCCCACGCCGACGACGGCTACGACGGGCGACGACGGACGACGACGGGCGACGACGGACGAGGACGGCTGCTTGTTGGTCCCGATGCTTTCGAGTGAGGTCACATCATGGATCCTGCATGGACCAGTGCCGGCGTCTCGACCGCCTGGCGTCGGGAAGCGCCGCCGGCTTTTCCTCCCGCCGTAGGAGTCCGTGCCCGGCTGCGGGAACGCGTGCTCAGCCGACGACCTCAAGTACATGCACACCGAGGTGGAGCAGCAGGCGGTTGGATCCGTCGTCCAGTGAAAGTCCGGTAATCTGCTCGATCCGGTCCAGCCGGTAGTACAGCGTGGTCCGGTGGATGTGGAGGGCCTCGGCGGTAGCCGGGCGCGAGCCGGCCAGGTCCAGGAAGCACCGCAACGTCTCCAACAGTTGGCCGTGCGGATCCTGGCAACGTAGCCGCCTCAGTGGCTCGGGCACCCTCGCGGGAGTCAGCTCGGTCTCCGGCAGGCGCAGCACCAGATCGAGAGCGCCGAGCTCGTCGGCGAGTGCCAGGCCGTCCAGCCGGGCGACACGCTGCGCTGCGCGCAGGGCGACCAGCGCTTCGTCATAGGCGCGGTGTGCCTCGTGCAGCCCCGCGTGGACGCCTCCGACACCGGCGATCGCACAAGCCGAGTGGCCGAGGACGCTGCCGACCGCGTCGCGTAGCTCCGTCGCCTGCTCGCGCAGGCGTTCCCAGGTCGGGTTGTTCTCCCAGGTCTGCAGCAGCACACCGCGGGTGCTCAGCACGGCGCTCGCCGTGTACGCGGGCCGTGAGCGGGAGGCTCCGGCCGTGGCCACGCGCAGCGCGAGCTCCGCCACGGTCGTCTCGACGGCGACGGCACGGTCGTCGAGTGTCACGGCGGTGACGGTCACGTGCGCACCGTGGCGCAGCACGCCGAGCCGGTCCAGCGTGCGCACTGCTGTCTCGGGTCGCGCGGTGTCTCCGGTGAGGAGTTCGACGACGGCAGCCTCCTGATCACGGCGGTGCTCGTCCTGGCTGAGCTGTTCGCCGTACAGGATCGCGCCGATGTCCTCGCCGGTGCGGACGACCTCCTCGATCTCCTGCGGGGTCATCGACTGATCCTCGTCGATCACGAGCAGGAGCCCGAGGAGTCGGCCCTGTCGGCGGATGGGGTGGCACAGCCGACTCTTCATTCCGAGGTCCTCGCGTGCGGGGACGACCCCTGGCGAGGTCCAGTGGGCCACGTCCTGCCCGAGGATGTGGCCGATGGCGGCTCCCCCGACATCACGCTGCAGAACCGCCCGAACACGCTGTTCGTCGGCGTCCCCATAGTGCCGACTGGCCACGAGCAGGTTGACCTCGGTGTCGTCGAGGACCACCGAGCGTCCCAGCCGCTCCGCCAGGGTGTCGACCAGGTTCTGCACTTGCCGCTCGGCCATACGGCCATTGTCCACGCAGCGGCGGCTGCGCGAGCCGTCGGCCGGCTTCCTACAGGGAGAGGAAAAGCTCCGGTCGGGTCCCACCTTCTCGCGGTACCGGCACGGACACCCGCGTCCCAAGCTTGCTTCCATGACCAGCGATCTCTTCATCACAGGGTGGGCGCACACCGCGTTCGGCAAGAGCGCCCCGGAGACCACCGTGGAGCACCTCATGGCCGAGGTGTCCACCGCCGCCGTCACCGACGCCGGTCTTGACGTCTCCGACGTCGACGCCGCCTTCGTCGGCGTCTTCAACTCCGGCTTCTCCCGGCAGTCGTTCGAGGCGGCGCTGCTCGGAGCGGGGCGACCGGAACTCGCGCGGGTTCCGGCCTCGCGGCACGAGAACGCCTGCGCGACGGGCAGTGCCGCCCTGTTCGCCGCGATGGACCACGTGCTGTCCGGGCGAGGCCGGGTGGCGCTCGTGGTAGGCGCCGAGAAGATGACCGGAGTCGGCAACGACGTCGTCAACGACGCGCTGCTCGGCGCGTCGTACCGGCCCACCGAGGAGGACGCGGGCAGCTTCGCCGGGATCTTCGGCCGCCTCGCCGACCTCTACGCGGACCGGTACGGCGACCCGCGGGAGGCTCTCTCGCTGATCTCGGCGAAGAACCACCGCAACGGGGTCGACAACCCCTGGGCGCACATGCGCCGCGACTTCGGTGTGGAGTTCTGCTCGGTGCCCTCGGAGAAGAACCCCTTCACCGCCGGCCGCCTGTTGCGCACCGACTGTTCGTTGGTCTCCGACGGGGCCGCCGCCCTCGTCGTGTCGAGCGACGACGTGGCGCGCGCCGCCCGCCGCCGGGTCAGGGTCGCCGGCCGCTCACACGCCAATGACATCTTCGAGGTGGCAGCCAGGCCGGACCCGCTCGCTTTCGACGGCCCACGCCGCGCCTTCGCCCAGGCGCTCGCCGAGGCCGGAACGGATCTGCACGGACTCGACCTGATCGAGACCCACGACTGTTTCACCCTCGCCGAACTGCTGCAGTACGAAGCCTTCGGCCTCGCCGCGCCAGGGAAGGGCGCAAGCGTGCTCAAGGAAGGCCTCACCGCGAAGGACGGCCGCCTGCCGGTGAACGTCTCGGGCGGCCTGAAGTCGAAGGGCCACCCCATCGGGGCGACCGGCGTCTCCCAGCACGTCATGGCCGCCCTGCAGCTGACGGGCGAGGCCGGCGCCATGCAGCTGCAGGGCGCGCGGCGGGCCGCCGTGTTCAACATGGGCGGTGCCGCGGTGGCGAACTACGCGACCGTACTGGAGGCGGCGTGATGGGACAGCCCTCTCGACGGGCGATGAACCTCGCCCATTTCCTCACACAGACGGCACGCCGCCTTCCCGACCACACTGCCGTCGTGCACGGCGACACGCGCTGGACCTGGCGCGAGCTCGACCACCGCGTCTCACTGCTGGCGGCGGAACTGCAAGGCCGCGGCATCCGCAGCGGCGACTGCGTCATGCTCCACAGCCCCAACCGTCCCGAGTCCGTCCAGGCCATGTTCGCGGTCTGGCGGGCCGGCGCGGCTCTCGCCCCGACCAACTTCCGGCTGACCGGCGACGACGTCGCGGTCATCGCGGGTGTCTGCAAACCCCGGCTGCTGCTGGTTCACCCGAGTCTTGACGAGCACGTCCCAACGATCGCCAGCGCCACCGACCTCGACTGCGGCACGCTGCTGATCGACGCGCAGGGCCCGGAAGCCGTCGGCTCGCTCCCTGCGGACGGACTGGCCATCGGCGACCAGGACGTGGCGGTCGGCCAACACGCCTGGTACTTCTTCACCTCCGGTACGAGTGGCACGCCCAAGGCCGCCGTCCTGACGCACGAGCAGTTGGGGTTCGTCACGCTCAACCACCTGTGCGACCTCATGCCGGGCACCACCGAGAACGATGCCTCGCTCGTTGTCGCCCCGCTCTCCCACGGCGCCGGCGTCCACCTGCTCCCGCAGGTGGCCCGCGGAGCCCGCACGGTCATCCCCATGTCGCCCCGCCTCGACGGCGAGGAGGTGTTCGCACTCGTCGAACGTGAACGGGTGACCAACATGTTCACGGTGCCGACGATCCTCAAGACTCTGGCCGAACACCCCGCGGCCCACACCCACGACCACTCCTCGCTGCGCCACGTGATCTATGCGGGAGCACCCATGTACGCCGCCGACCAGGACCACGCCCGCGCCGTTCTGGGCGAGGTGCTCGTGCAGTACTACGGACTCGGCGAGGTCACCGGCAACATCACCGTGCTGCCGCCGCACGAGCACGGCAGACCACGCCCCGAGGGCGTCGAGTTCGGCACCTGCGGATACCCGCGCACCGGAATGCAGGTCAGCGTCCAGGACGACGACGGCACTCCCCTGCCACCCGGCGAGCAGGGCGAGATCTGCGTCGTCGGCCCGGCGGTCTGCCACGGCTACCTGGACAATCCGAAGGCCAACGCCGCCGCCTTCCGCGACGGCTGGTTCCGCACCGGTGACCTCGGCATGCTCGACGAGGAGGGATACCTCTACGTCACCGGGCGCGCCTCCGACATGTACATCTCGGGCGGCTCGAACATCTATCCGCGCGACATCGAGGAAAAGCTCCTACTGCACCCGTGCGTCGCGGAGGTCGCGGTGTTCGGCATGCCTGACCCGAAGTGGGGCGAGGTGGGCGTCGCCGTGTGCGTGCCGACTGAGGGCGAGAGCCTGGACCCAGAAGCGCTGAGCGCCTTCCTGGACGGCCGTCTCGCCCGCTACAAGATGCCCCGCCACTTCGTCGTCTGGGACGAGCTCCCGAAGTCGGGGTACGGGAAGGTGGTGAAGCGCACCTTGCGTACCATCCTCGAAAGTCACGGCTGGCCCCCGGTCTCCGCGGACGCCGACGACCGCGGGACGGTGACGGCATGAGCGAAGCCCCCTCGGGGCACCCGTTGCTCCACCCCGACCAGCGTCTCCTGGCCGCCCTGGGGCAGGCCGTGCCCGCCGACGCGATCGCCGCGCGTGCCACCGACCGGCTGTCGTACGCCCACGACGCCTCCCACTACCTTCGCGTACCGAAAGCCGTCGTCACCCCGCGCACCGCGTCCGACGTGGCGGCCCTGCTGCGCACGTGCGGGCGGGACGGCACGGCGCTCACCTTCCGGTCGGGCGGTACGAGCCTGAGCGGCCAGGCGTCCACGGACGGTGTCCTCCTCGACACCCGCCGCCACTTCCGCGGCGTCGAGGTGCTCGACGGCGGTGCCCGGGTGCGGACCGGTCCGGGCGCCACCGTCCGCGCGGTCAATGCGCGGCTGGCTCGACACGGCCGCCGTCTCGGCCCCGACCCGGCGAGCGAAGTGGCCTGCACCGTCGGCGGCGTCGTGGCCAACAACTCCAGCGGCATGGCCTGCGGCGTCCACGCCAACACCTACCGGACACTCGACTCCACCGTCTTGGTCCTGGTGAGCGGCTCCGTCATCGACACGTCGGCCCCGGACGCGGACGACCTGCTGCGCCGACAGGAGCCCGCTCTGCACCACGGCCTGTCAGAACTCCGCGACCGGGTGCGCGGCAACTCCGACTCCGTGGCCACCATCGAGCGGCTCTACGCCATCAAGAACACCATGGGGTACGGACTCAACTCCCTCGTCGACTTCGAGCGCCCCGTCGACATCCTGGAACACCTGGTCATCGGCAGCGAGGGCACCCTGGCCTTCGTAGCCGAGGCGACCTTCCGTACCGTCCCCGTCCACCCCCACGCCGCGACGGGTCTGCTGGTCTTCCCCACCCTCGCCGACGCGACGGCCAGCCTGCCGACCCTCGGGGAAACCGGCTTCGCCACCATCGAGTTGCTCGACAGCACCAGCCTGAGGGTGGCCCAGCTCGACCCGCGTGCGGACGACGCGATCCGGGCCGTGGACGTACGCGCACACGCCGCGCTGCTCGTCGAGCTCCAGCAGGACAGTGCCAAGACCCTCGCGGAGTCCACCGCGCGTGCCGAGCGTGTCTTGCGTGAACTCCCGGTCACGGGCCCTGCGGGCATGACGACCGACTCGGCTCGCAGGAGCGAACTGTGGCGGGTGCGCAAGGGCCTGTTCACCTCGATCGCCGGCAACCGGCCGTCCGGCACCACCGCGCTGCTGGAAGACATCGCCGTCCCGGTGGATCGCCTGCTTCCCACCTGCGAGGCGCTGGTCGGGCTCTTCGACCGGTACGGCTACGAGGAGAGCGTGATCTTCGGACACGCCAAGGACGGCAACGTCCACTTCATGCTCAACGAGCGCTTCGACCGGCCGGACCTGGTCGAGCGCTATGTCGCCTTCACCGAGGACATGGTCGAACTGGTGCTGGGCCAGTCCGGCACACTCAAGGCCGAGCACGGCACCGGCCGCGTCATGGCGCCGTACGTCCGTCGGCAGTACGGCGACGAACTGTACGACGTCATGCGGGAGATCAAGGCCCTGGCGGACCCGCGCGGGGTGCTCAACCCCGGAGTCCTGCTCGACGAGGACCCCTCGGCCCACATCAGCCACCTCAAGACCTCGCCGACGGTGGAGACGGAGGTCGACCGGTGCGTGGAGTGCGGCTACTGCGAGCCGGTCTGTCCCAGCCGCGACCTCACGACCACTCCACGCCAGCGGATCGTGCTCCGCCGCGAAACTGAGCGGGCGAGGGTGGCCGGGGACCAGGATCTCGTGGAGCGCTTGCGGCAGGAGTACGCCTACGACGGTGTGGACACCTGCGCGGTGGACGGCATGTGCCAGACGGCCTGCCCGGTGCTCATCAACACCGGGGACTTGGTGCGCAGGCTCCGGTCCGAGCAGGCTGGACGGGTTGAGCAGGCGCTGTGGCACGGTGCCGCCCGGCATTGGTCCGGCGCGTCACGGCTGGCGGCGGGCGGGCTGAGCGCGGCCCGCCGGATGCCGTCGCTGGCGGAGCGTGTCACGTCCGCCGCCCGTTCGGTGCTGGGCGAGTCCAAGGTGCCGGGCTGGACACGCGATCTGCCCGGTGGCGGCACAGCGAGACGCGGGCGCCAGGCCGCGCGTCCCGACGCGGTGTACTTCTCGGCCTGCGTCACGACGATGTTCGGACCGGCCCACGGCAGCCGTGGTGTCCGCGACGCCTTCCTCGACCTGTGCGCGCGGGCCGGGGTCCAGCTGCGGGTACCGGAGGGCATCGGCTCGCTGTGCTGCGGGACGCCCTGGAAGTCCAAGGGGCTGGACGACGGTTACGCCGCGATGCGGGAACGCCTCGTCCCCATCCTCAGCGAGGCGACCGACCGCGGACGCCTGCCGGTGGTCTGCGACGCGTCGTCCTGCACCGAGGGCCTCACCGTCCTGCTCGCGGCGGCGCAGGAGGGCTCGGAGCGGACCGACGTGATCGACGCGGTGCAGTTCGCCGACATCGTCCTGCTCCCCCGGCTGCCGCGCCTGCGGCGTCTGGCCACCGTGGTCGTCCACCCCACCTGCTCGTCGACCCAACTGGGCACGAACGAGGCGTTGCTGCGCCTCGCCGCCGCCATCGCCGACGACGTCGTGGTGCCCGATGACTGGGGCTGCTGCGGTTTCGCGGGCGACCGAGGCATGCTCCGGCCCGAGCTCACCGCCTCGGCGACGGCCGCCGAGGTGGCGGCGCTGGACGGCCGGAGAGCGGACGCGTACGTCTCGACCAACCGCACGTGTGAACTCGGCATGAGCCGCTCCACCGGAGCCACGTACCGGCATGTACTCGAACTGCTCGACGAGGCGGCTCGGTGACGATGGCGTGATGCGCCTCGACCGGACCTGCCTCGGCCTGGCGGCCCGGTGCCGGTGTCCTACCGCCGGCGTCGGGACTCCATCGCGAAAACGGTCTCGGCCTGTCCACCGGAGGCACATCCGCCACGCCTTGGGAACCCGGTCAGTCCGGCACGCCTGCGCTGGGACACGCGTGCCCGCGACTACATGGAGCGACGCACAGCGCAGGAGGGTCCGTCAGCAAGCTGACGGACCCTCCTGCTGGATCAATGCCACGCCGTGGGGAAGACGACCTGTCGACATCGGTGATCGTTCACGGGTGGTGGGGAACGAGCAGACGCCTGAGCCATGCCAGGCGAGCCGCACGCGCCTGCACCGAGAGAACCGCGGTCGGGGCGTCGTGCGTGAACCCGTGCCAGGCACCCGGCCAGACATGGAGCTCGGCAGTGCCTCCCGCCGCCCAGATCCGCGAGGCGTAAGCGACGTCCTCGTCGCGGAACGTCTCCGCGGACCCGACGTCGATGTACGTGGGCGGGAGGCCCCCGAGGTCCTCGGCTCGGGCCGCGGCGGCATACTGCGGCACGTCGGGCCCGCCGCGCGCCTCACCCAGCAACGCCGTCCAGCCGTTCTCGTTGGAGACCCGGTCCCACGAACCCACGCCCGCCATCTGGCGGGCCGAAACGCTGTCGTTGCGGTCGTCGAGCATCGGGGCGTTCAGGAGTTGGCCGTGGATCGCCGGTCCTCCGCGGTCACGCGCGAGAAGGACGAGCGCCGCGGCCAACCCTCCGCCGGCGCTCTCACCGGCGACAATGATCTTCTGCGCGTCGATGCCGAGTTCAGCGGCGTGGGCAGCTGTCCATGTCAAGCCCGCGTAGCAGTCCTCGACCGGGCCGGGATGCCGGGTCTCGGGTGCCAGGCGGTACTCGACGGACACGACGACCAGCCCGAGCGCCTCCGCCCAGTCGAGTACTTCCTGGATGCCCGCTCGGTTGTCACCCAAAATCATGCCGCCGCCGTGAACGAAGTAGACGGCCGGGAGGCGGGGGTGCGCTCCGGTGGGCCGGCAGACGAGCAGTCGTATGTCTGGTGCGCCGTCAGGGCCGGGGGCGCTGACCTCACTCACCTCGAACCGTCCGTCCCGGCGCAGGTCCGCGTCCGAGGGGCCCGGCCATTCCTCCTGCACCATGCGTCGCATCTGCGCCAGCGTCTCCAGGCGGTATCCGTCCGGCGCCACGAATTCCTGCAGCGCCCGCAGATGCAGCTTCAGCTCCGGGTCGAACGGAGGAGGCGGGCCGGTTGCTTCATCGTCGGGGTTGTGGATTGTCAGGGACACGAACTCGCTCCTTCAAATGATCATTTCGTGTGGCAAAAGGTGTTCCGTCAGGAAGCCGGCACGACCGGGAGGACGACGCGGGACGGCCGCGTGGCGTCGTGCGCCACCTCCTGGCGGGCCGGGCGCCCTTCCGTCGCGCTGTCGATGGGTTCTGCGGTGTTGAGGTTGCGGTCCCAGCGCGGGAAATTACTGGAGGTGACGTGCACCCGGATGCGATGGCCGACGCGGAACACATGGCTGGTGGACCACAGATCCACCTCGTGTTCGGCGAACTCGCCCGGGGACGTGACCACGCGGACGACACCGTCGACGATGTTGATCGACACTCCCTCGGGGGCGACGTCGCAGAGCCGGACCACCCAGTCCGTCGTCGGGGCGTCGGTCGCGGCGTGGAGGAAGGCCCGGATCCGTCCGGTGACCTCGACGTCCTCGGTCAGGGGCTCAGTGGTGTAGACAAGCACGTCCGGCCGTGCCTCCACCCGGGCCTGGTCCAGGGGGCCCGGCCGGAACTCGCTCGACATCAGCGCCGCACCGCCCGTCGTCGGCACCGGGTCGGCCGGGTCGTAGACATACGTGTCGCCGCCCTCGCCCTCCTTGGGCCGGTCGTCGGTGAGGTGCCCGTCCGCACGCAGGAAGTACTCCGTGTCGACGGCACGGGCGAGGGGCCACTGCTGTTCCTCCCGCCACTGGTTGATCCCCGAGACGAACAGCAGAACCGGGGGCAGCTGCGCAGCGTCCGCGTCGCCGGCCTCGGTGTCGCCCGCCAGCCAATGCCGGAACCATCCGTGCTGTATGTCGCCGAGCGTGCCCCGGAAGTCGAGGGCCTCCCCGCTCGCGGCCGTACCGAAGTTGACGTCACCCACCTGCCCCAGGAAGTCCCCGTGGGCCCACGGCCCCATGATCAATTTCGCCGGACGGCCGGCGGCCCGCATCGCCGTGAAGTTGTCGAGGGTTCCCTGGCAGAAGAGGTCGTACCAGCCCCCGATGTTCAGGGTCGGCAGGTCGATCTCGTCATGGCGCCCCGCCACCCGGCACGACGCGGCCCACTCGGGCTCCCGTCGCGAACGCTCCAATCCGAGATCGTGAAGCCGGTTCCGCTGGAAGGCGGGATGCCGTCCGGACGGCAGGTCCCAGTAGCCGCTCTTCGCGAGGCCGTCGAATTCACGGACCAGCGTGGCGAGTTCGGCGGATCCGGAGTCCAGGTCGTCGGCGTGCCGTCGCGTCAGGGTGTCGAAGCCCATCCACAGGGACCACCACAGGTTGAGGCCGAACTCTTCCACCCCGCCCCGGCAGAACACGCCGTCGTACGGGTCGGACCACGTGATCATCGGGGCGATGGCCTTCAGCTCCGGAGGCTTGGCGAGGGCAGCCATCCACTGGGTGTTCCCGAAGTAGCTGGCCCCGTACATCCCGACCGAGCCGTTGGAGTCCGGGAGCGTGGCGGCCCATCGAACCGTGTCGTAGCCGTCGTCCGACTCGAACGTCCAGGGCTCCCACTCGCCTTCGGAGGCGTACCGGCCCCGGGTGTCCTGGACGACCACGATGGTGCCCCTGCGCGCCATGCCCACAGGATCGAGCATGTTGACCGTCGAGGTGTTCTTGCCGTAGGGCAGCCGAGCGAGCAGTACGGGCCAGGGCCCGTCGGCCGCGGGGCGGTAGACGTCAGCCCGCAGGACGGTGCCGTCCCGCATCGTGGCGGGGACGTCGTAGTCGATGGTCACGCCAGGCATAAGCCCATCCTGTTCTTGAAATGGTGCGGGGTAGACGTGGGGAACTCGACGGGTAACCCGTCCGGCTCTGTACGGGTGGCCCGTCAACCCGCAGGCCGGGGGTGCACAGATCCCGGGCTGACGGTCTCCGGCGGGACGAACGGCCGTGGCTCGGGGGCTGTCGTGGGATCGACGCGTTCCACCTCGACGAGTGTCGTACCGGACGTCGAGCCCTGGGCCAACCGTGAGGTACCGACGTCGGCCGTGAGGACGTTGGGGTTGCCGTGCCGTTCCAGTGAGCCGGGTACGCCCGGCTCTTCGGGATCGAACCACGCACCCGTCGCCAGCACGATGACGCCGGGGCGGACCTCTTCGGTGACGACCGCTCCGGCGA
This sequence comes from Streptomyces sp. MB09-02B, assembly GCF_033794485.1. NCBI lineage: Bacteria > Bacillati > Actinomycetota > Actinomycetes > Kitasatosporales > Streptomycetaceae > Streptomyces > Streptomyces sp. MB09-02B. The sequence continues at coordinate 67,755 of NZ_JARGEE010000003.1, read as the reverse complement.
GGCAGGCGCCCCGGGCGTTCCACAGCCGCACGACGTCACCCGAGGCGATGCCCCGCTCCCCCGCGTCGACCGGGTTGATCAGCACCGGCTCACGTCCGGCGACCTTGCCCTCACGGCTGTGGGATCCGTTGTCGTACTGGCTGTGCAGCCGGCGGCTGGGTTGGTTGGACACCAGGTGAAGGGGGAGGCGTTCGTCGGCGGGGGCGCCGAGCCATTCGCGCGGCTCCAGCCACGTGGGGTGGCCCCGGCAGTCGTCGTAGCCGAAGCCCGTGATGGTGGCGGAGGTGATCTCGATCTTGCCGGACGGCGTGTCGAGCGGGTACTTCTCGGGGTTCTGGCGCAGCAGTGCGAAGCTTCCCGCCGTGTGGTCGGCAGGCGGCGGCAGGGTCACCTTGCCGCGTTCCCAGAACTCGTCGAACGGCGGGAGCTCGACGGTCTTCGCCAGACCGGCCCGGGTCCGCTCGTAGAGCTCCCTTACCCAGGCGTGCGCGTCACGACCTTCGGTGAACCGGTCCTCGAAGCCGAGGCGTGCCGCGAGCCCGCTGAAGATCTCGTAGTCGGTCCGCACCCCCGGCGGGGGGGCGACGGCGCGGTGCATGGCGCTGATGGTGACGTCGAACCCGCCCCCTGCGAAGTCCTCCCGTTCCAGCGTCGTGGCGACAGGAAAGACGATGTCGGCGAATCGGGCGTGTGCGTTCCACCAGGGCTCGTGCGCGACGATCGTGTCGGGACGCTGCCAGGCCTGTACGAGGCGGTGCAGGTCCTGGTGATGGTGGAAGGGGTTGCCGCCGGCCCAGTACACGAGCTTGATGTCGGGGTAGCGCAGCGACTGGCCGTTGTAATCGAAGGACTCGCCGGGCGTCAGGAGCATGTCGGCGATCCGCGCGACCGGGATGAAGCTCTTGACCGGGTTCTCGCCCTGCGGCAGCGCGGCCTTCTTGTGGGAGCCGCGGCGCACGCCGACCTGGGTGATTCCCAGTCCCGCGGCGAAGCCTCCGCCCTGACGGCCGAGTGAACCGGAGATGGCCGAGAGCACCACGCCCATCCAGTGAGTCTGTTCGCCGTGGTCCATGCGCTGGATCGACCAGCTGACATTGACCACCGTGCGGGAAGTGGCGATCCGCTCGGCCAGCGACCGGATGCGGTCGGCGGGGATCTCGGTGATCCCGGAGGCCCATGCCGCGTCCTTCGGGATCCCGTCGCTGCGGCCGAGCAGGTATGCGGCGAACTCCTCGAATCCCACGCAGCAGCGGGCGAGGAAGTCACGGTCGTGCCGCCCGGAGACGACGATCTCGTACGCCAGGCCGAGCATCAGCGCGACATCGGTGCCGGGCCGGATCGGCAGCCAGTCGGCGTCGAGGTCGTCCGCCGAGTCCGAGCGGACCGGTGAGACGTTGACGAACCGCACACCGGCCCTGCGGCACTGCTCCTGAAGCCCGGGCACACTATGGTCGGCGACCCCGCCCTGCTCGATCTGCGTGTTCCTGCGGGCCATGCCCCCGAAGGAGACCACGAGCTCACCGTCGGAGGCGATCTCCTCGTACGTCGGGCAGCGCCGCCAGATGCTCATGCCGGAACCGCCGATGACGTGGGGCAGAATGACCTCCATCGCGCCGACGCTGTAGCTGTTGACCGAGTCGGTATAGCCGCCTGCCATGCGCATGAACCGGTGGATCTGGCTCTGGGCATGGTGGAACCGGCCCGCGCTGGACCAGCCGTAGGAGCTCGCGTAGATCGCGGCGTTGCCGAAGGTGGTCCGCACCCGCTCGATCTCGGCGCCGACCAGGTCGAGCGCGTGGTCGTGCGAGACCGGCACGAAGCGGTCTCGGCCGCGCCTGCCGTTCGCCGGTCCGGGCCCGTCGGTGAGCCATCCCTCCCGGACCATCGGCTGCGTGATGCGGACGGCATCGTTCTGGGCACTGGCCATGCCGCGGCCGATCGGGGAGGGAGCGCTGTCCCCCCGGGCGGGCTCCAGTGCGAGAACCCGCCCGTTGTCGCTGACGACCGTGTAATTACCCCAGTGAGCGACTGTGGGGGTGCGCCGCGTCATCGTTGGCCCTTCGGAGATGTCAGAGGCACAGAGGACTCAGCTGCTCGGTGGGATCACCGGCAGCGTGATGCGGGAGGCGGTGGCGCCTCCGAGATGAAGCGCCTGCCGGGCAACCCGCGACGAGCCGGACTCGAACCCGTCCGCGGTGTTCAGGTTCCTGTCCCACCGGGGGAAGCAGCTCGACGTGACCTGTACGCGGATCCGGTGGCCCCTCTTGAACACCATGCTCGTCGACCACAGATCCACCGTCACCTCGCTCGGCTCGTCCGGTGTGGTCTGCACACGGGCGATGCCGTCGGTCACGTTGTGGGAACGGCCGTCGGGGTGGACATCACAGAGGCGCACCACCCAGTCCGTCGTAGGGCCGTCGGTCGCCGCCGTGAGGGTCGCGGTCACCCGTCCGGTCACCTCGACGTCCTCGGTCAGCGGCTCACTGGTGAAGACCAGGACGTCCGCACGCTCCTCGACCGGCCTCTGGTCGAAGACGCCGGCGGGCTTGTGGGACAGGAGGGTCGCGCCACCCAGTGTCGGCACCGGATCGTCCGGGTCGTAGGTGTACGTCATCGTGGACGGGGCGGCGGGCTCGCCGCCCGGGGCCAGGGAGCCGTCGGGACCGAGGAACCAGGGCGTGTCCACCGCCCGAGCCAGCGGCCACTCCGCTTCGGAACGCCACTCGTTGGCGCCCATCACGAAGATCTTCACCGGCAGGTCGTCCTCGGGAGGTGTGCCGTCGGGCGTCAGCCAGACCTGCAGCCAGTCGAAGGAGAGCCCGGAGATCGATGTCGCGTAGTCCACGGCGAAGCCGTTGCCGGAGAACCCGAAGTTGACCTCTCCCTGCTGAGCGAGCGACGACACGTGGTTCCAGGGCCCGATCACGAGCTTCGAGGGGGTGGTGTCGCGAGCAGTCACGTAGTTGTCGATCGTTCCCTGCAGGAAGACGTCGAACCAGCCGCCGATGTTGAGGCTCGGAACCGTGACCGCGTCCTGCCGGTCCGCCACGTTCGCGGCCGCCAGTGCCTCCGGCCGGACCAGCGATGCGAGACCGTGCCGCTCGAGTACGGGATCGGAGCCGGTCGGGAGCTCCCAGAAGGCGTGCTCCGCAAGACCGTCGACATCCCCGACCAGCCCCATCAGGTGCTTCGTCATCGCTTCCACGTCGTGGGCGTGACGACGCATGACGATATCGAATCCGGTGCCCAGGCCCCAGCCCGTGAGGGTCCCCAGTTCCTTGGCGCCACCCCGGTAGGCCAGTCCGTCCTCGGGACGGTGCCAGGTGAACTGGGGAACGATGGCCTTGAGGGCCGGCGGGCGCTCTGCGGCGGCCAGCCACTGTACGTTGCCCAAGTAACTCGGTCCCCACATGCCCACGTTGCCGTTCGAACCGGGCAGCTGCGCCGCCCACGCGATGGTGTCCGCGCCGTCCGCGGCCTCGGTCTCCATGGGACGCCAGTCGTCGTCTCCCTCCGACGTGTAGCGCCCCCGGACGTCCTGGACGACGGTGAGGAATCCTCGCCGGACCGCGGCCCACGGGTCGATGTAGAGCAGTTCCGGCGCGTCGGTCTTGTCATAGGGAGTCCTGGCGACGATCACGGGCCATGGCCCGTCGCCGGCGGGACGGTAGACGTCGGCACGGAGTACGACGCCGTCGCGCATGGGGACGGGAACCTCGTACTCGATCACTGCACCTGACATGTTGGTTCTCCTTTGATGGTGCGGGGCTTTGCCCCAGAGCTCGTTCTGTGAGGATCGGCCCACCCAACAACGTGACAACGCCCTGGCGAATCCTCCGTCGCTCTCGTTGCGGCCTGAATCGCATGACGTCAATCGCCAAGACTGTGCTCGGCTCGGAGCGACATCGCTGAAAACCTCAGTGGTTCCCCGGCGCTGGACGCCCGGCCCTCACGCAGGCAGAGGCTGGCGGTCGTGCCAGCCCCTGCCTCCCACACGACCTTCTACTGCCGCCCGATGCGGGCATAGACCTCGGGCTTCTTACGCCGGACAACGACCGCGTAGACCGCGCCCAGGACTGTGACTCCCCATATCAGGCTGAGCATGGCTGTCTTTGTCATGCCGGTCGCTCCCGTGAGGAGCGTGAAGTTCTTCGTCGCCAGGACAAGAGTGAGACACATGATGCCGAAGGCGATGAACGAGGAGATCGCGGGAGCGACAGCCGGGCCATGGAGACGGTCCCGCAACAGGTACACACCGATAGCCAGCGCGACAAGGACCATAAGGATCATGAAGGCGTAACCGTAGAGCCCAGCCAAGAGCGCGTACAGCTGGGACTCAGGGATCTTGGCGAGGGTGACGCATGCGATGGTGATGAGTGCCGCGGTACTGACCACGATCGAGGCCCGGTGCGGCGACACGTGCCGAGGGTGCGCCTTGCCGAGCGACTGCGGGAAGATGCCGTCGGCCCCGAGGTTGAACAAGTAGCGCGCCGTGATGCTGTGGGCCGCCAGGATGAGAGCGATTGAGCTGGTGAAGAACATGACCGTGGCGGAGTCGTAGGCGAACTGGCCGACGTAGTCCTTGACACTGTTCTTCGCCGAGCCCGTCAGGTCGCCGCTGACGGCACCCATGACCGCATCGGCTCCGTAGGCGTTGATGAAGCACCACGCCGTGAGCGCGTACATGCCGGCGAGGAGCGCCACGACACCGTAGGTCGCGCGGGGAATCGTTCTCTCGGGCTTTCGTACTTCGTCACGGAAGATGACGGTCGCCTCAAAACCGCCGAAGAGCCCGATGCCGAAAAGAAAAGCGATCGAGATGGAGCCGGAAGAAATGTGGTGCGGGGTGAACGAGTCGAAACCGATCCCGTGGGCTCCTCCCTGAACCAGAACGGCGACATCGTAGACGACCATGAGCACGAGCTCGCACATCAGGAAGAAGGTGAGTACCTTCGCCGAGAAATTGATGTTGAAGTGGCCGAGCACCGTCGCGAGGGCCAGAAGAGGGAGCGCCAGAACCCACCAGGCGATGTGCGGCCCGTCGAAGATCTCCTGGATGACGGCACCGAGGGTCATACCACCGAGTGCGTACACGCCGACGAGAACCAAGAAGTAGCACGTCAAGGCTGTGAAGCCGGCAGCCAGACCAGTGGTCCGGCCAAGACCGGCCGTGATCAACGTATAGAAACCACCGGGCTTGTCGAGCCGACCGGCCATCTTGACGAGGCCGAACGCCACCATGGCTATGACCAGACCGCACACAATGATCGCGACCGGTGTTCCCACACCGTTGCCGAGCAGGATGGCCACCGGAAGGAAACCCAGGAACACAACCGCCGGCCCATTGTAGGCCATCACCGTGAAAATCAGCTCAAGGGCGCCCATGTTGCCGCGAAGGGCGGTGCCACTCGTGTCGTGCGACGTGTCCTTCAGGGCAGCGGCCTGATCTGCTGCACTCATTGCAATCCTCCAATTACCATTTATCCACCCCACCGCCGTTACTGCTACCAACTCGTAGCTGTGGCACGCACCACGTGGTGCTCTGGAATGGCGAAAAGATAGGAGCCCTCACCCCTCCTCTCCATTGGAAAATGTCCGAACTTCCGGTTGGGCGTCCGGCTCCCTCACGATCGAGGCCTGCACCTCGATCCACCGCCTGAATTCTGCTCACCGTTGAGCGTGTCCGGGGTGATCTTTCGGGTGCGGGCAGCACAGTGTGCCCACGATGCTCAGCGCCTTCGCGGCGGGACCGTCCCCACGTCAGTGGAGACGGTCCGCCAGCCGATCGAGGCCTTGGCGAACTCCCGCTTCGGAGGGCGCGTCGAATAGCGTGACCGGGATGCGGCCCCGTCCGGCCTCGGCCTCACGCTGCTGCAGCTGGCCACGCGATCAGCGAACTCGTCGAGTTCCTCGAGCGGCACACTCTTCGCCAGCCGGCCAGCCGCCCCCGACGGACAGGATGCAGTCCTGGGGTCGGCCCCATCCCGCCGACGAGCACCGGCAGCGGCGACTGAGGCCGCTTCGGGTAGACCAGATCGGGTCGAAGTCCACGAACCTGCCGTGGTCCGTCCCGTCGGTGGTCCAGATCTGTCGCGTGGCCGCCAGCCGCTCAGTATCAGTGCCATCCCTGGTGCGCGGATCGATGCCATGGTCGGCCATCTCCTGAACGGTTCCAGCCAACGCCCACGTCAAAGAGGAACCGGCCGCCGCTGAGGTGGTCGACGCTGGCCACTTCCCTGGCCGTCGTGATCGGGTCCCACTGGCACCACCAGGCAGATCCCTGTGCCGATCTTCAGACGGCTCGTCGCCGCCGCAGCCGCGGTGCACGCGATGAAGGGTCGTAGGTGCTTCCAAGCGCCTGGGGGGCAGAAGTGCCTTCCGTCAAGAAGGACGAAGGCTTGGCGAAGCCTCGCTGTTCCTCGTGCGGAAGGCACTTTCGCTGTCTACTGATCTCAAGAGATCACTAATGCCGTGTACCAGTCCTACTGAAGATCTTCTGCAGCTGGGGATCCTGGGACCGTGATCGTGGACCTACTGCCGACCGATCTTGCTGTAGACCTCAGGCCGAGTACGCCGGTAGACGAGGGCCATGACGACGCCGACGACGAACAGGCCGATGAGCGCGGCCAGCAGGAGCGTCGCGACGCCTGTCGAAGTGTTGACCAGGTGAGGGAAGTTCTGGATCGTCAGGACCAGCTCGACGGTCAGTCCGATCCCCGCGAGTACCGGCATCAGGACGGTGCTCCAGACGCTGAACTGGTTCTTGTGATGCTTGCGCAGGTACAGGGCGATGGCGAGATTCGCCAGAGAGATGGCGGCGACACCCGTGAAGCTGGCCAGTCCCAGCGACACCCCAAAGAAAGCGGTGATATCTGCCCCGCTGAGCACGGTGATGGCAAGGACGACGAACGCAATGCCGCTGGTGGCGAGAGAGGCCGCGTGAGGAGATCCGTGCTTGGCGTGCACTCCGCTCAGCCGCCGGGGCAGGATTCCGTCCGCGCTCAGGTTGAAGAGGTAGCGGGCACTGATGTTGTGGGCTGCCAGAATGACGGCGAACGTGCTGGTGGTGACCATCACCATCGCGAGGTCGAACAGCACGTGTCCGCCGAAGGTCTCGATGCTTCCCAGGATCGACCCGGGGGGATTCGCACCGGCGATGGACACGGCCTTGTCGACTCCGAGGGAGTTGATGTAGAGCCAGGCTGTGCCCCCGTACAGAACCATCGCCACGGCGATGAGCCCGAAGGTCGCCCGGGGAACCGTACGAGCGGGATCGCGCACTTCGTCCCGGAAGAGCGCGGCAACTTCGAAGCCGCCGTACATGCCGAGGCCATACAGCAGTCCCACCGCGAAGGATCCGTCGAACCAGTGACTGGGCGCGAAGGGTGCTGCGGACAGACCCGACGCTCCCCCCTTGAACATCACGGCGCCGTCGTACACGACGATGACCGCGAGCTCGAGGAAGAGGAAGACGGTCAGCACCTTCGCCGACAGGTCGACCTTGAGATAGCCGAGTAGTGTCGTGACGACCCAGAGCAGGGCTCCCCACAGCCACCAGGCGACGTCGGGTCCGTGAAATGTGTCGCGAACCATCGACTGGAACACGACGCCGCCGAACCCGTAGCTGCCGATGTTGACGCTGAGGTAGCCGACGAGGGCCATGAACCCGGATCCCAGGCCGATTGCCTTGCCGAGCCCGGCCGTTATGTACACATAAAACGCGCCTGGGTTCGGGAAAACTCGCGCCATCCTGGTGAACGGGACGGCGAAGGCCGCGACGATGAGGCCGGCCGTGAGGAACGCCATCGGCGTTCCCACCCCGTTGCCGACCGCAAGCATGATCGGAAGAACACCGATGACGACGACCAACGGGGCGTTGAAGGCCATAACGCTGAAGAAGAGATGCAGAGCGCCGAGGTTTCCACCCAGGCGGGGTCCGGTGTCAGCGGCGACCACTCTGTCTGTTGTGCTCATTCGCAGCCCTTTTCATGGGGACGGGAGGTTGGTTTTCGCTGTGGGGGCTTGGAACAGGTGGGGCGGAACGCTGCCATTCACATGGCTTTCGGCTCCGGGTGGACAGATGTGAGCTTGGGGATCGTGTCCCGTGCCGCTTGTGATGACGACATCGTGGCCCTGGCCGGAGAAGCGGTGCCGGACATGCTGCCCACACCCGCAAAAGACAGAAACTGGAGGTCAGCCGAAAGGGACCGGGCTAATTTGTCGGACTTCCAACGGTGGCGCGGCCGTAGTGGTCAGCACCCGCACGGCCCGGCCTGGCCCCTGAGTGGCACCACACGTGGTCGCTGGCGCCCTGTCGCCCCGCCTTGAGTCCCGGGACTGTACAAGCGTCCGACACATGGCTGCTCGCCACAGGACGCTCGGCGTCACCGTGGCAGCGCCCGCCCAAGTGGTCACCAAACAGTGGGCAGTCCTTCGATGAGCCGTCGGCGTTGCGCGTTGCGATCGCTCTCCACGGCCGAGGAACCCCGGTCGAAGACCATCGTCACCCGCGTGCGCAGGTCGTACGCGGGCCACTTCAGCTGCGCGGTCGAAGGGTCTCCGGTGTGGGCGAACGCACCCCAGGCACTCATCATCTGGTCGGCGAGGACGAATCGCTGTCCCGTGGGGTCGTCGGCGGCGCGTTGGGCGTCGCTGTCCGAGCCGTCCCAGGCGGTCGGGTAGGTGAGGTTGCCGAAGACGAACGGCAGCTGTCCCGAGTGGGCGGCCCACGAACTGCCGAGGCACGGTGTGCGCCAGGCGAACTCGTAGAAGTAGACGGCACCCGGCGTGGTCAGTTTCCGCTCCGCCTGCAGCAGCGCGGAGTGCCACATCCACAGGTCCGTGGTCATCGCCACGAGGAGGTCCAGGCGAGTGGCGGAGGGCAGGGCCTGCCGGTACCCCGCGATCAGCTCGTCTGTCTGGGCCTGGGACAGGGCGGGGGCCATGCTGAACGTGGCCAGTCGCTGCCGCAGCTCCGCGTCCGTGTAGATCGGGTCCGTCATACCCGGCAGGAAGGAGGCCGTCTCCTGGCTGGTGGTCCCGATGATCATGGGAACGTCCCGGCTGCCTGCCGGAGCGCCGTCCTGCCAGGTCTGCTCGGGGATGAAGCGCCCGTCGACGACGGGCTGGAACAGAAGACCGAGAGCATCGCTCTCCACGGTCCCGGCGACCTGCCTGAGCTCGTCGGACGACAGCGCGAGCAGCCTGTCCTCGGTGAACACCCCGCCGCCCAGGGCGGCGAACGCGGCCTCGGTGACCTCGTTGGCCTGCTCCCGCGTTTTGACCGCCAGCTGGGATCCGCTCTCGATGATCGCCTTGTGGAAGAGACCGCGGGCTTCCGGTGTGGCCAGCAGTGCGCCGATCTTGGCACCGCCGCCCGACTCGCCCACGACGGTGACGTTGCGCACGTCCCCGCCGAAGTCGGTGACGTTCTCGCTGACCCACCGCAGTGCCGCCACCAGATCCCGCTGTCCGAGGTTGCCGTGCGCCGCGAGTTCGGGGACGGCGTCGCCGAGCCAGAGGTATCCGAAGATGTTGAGGCGGTGGTTGACCGAGACCACGACTACGTCGGCGGCCTCGGCCAGATGCGCTCCGTCGTAGACCGGGGCTCCGGCGGACCCCCACGTGAAGGCGCCGCCGTGGATCCACACCATGACGGGTTTGGCCCCCTCGGTTCGCGTGGGCGTCCACACGTTGAGGTAGAGACAGTCCTCGGACTCCGGTTCGGGGTCGAGCCAGGCGGGGAAGTCGGGGTTGTTCTGGACGCAGGGGTGTCCCAGCGTGGTGGCGTCCCGCACCCCCTGCCAGGGCTGAGCGGCCTCTGGCGCGCGGAAACGACCGCGGCCGACGGGTGGTGCCGCGTAGGGAATGCCCTTGAAGGCACGGACGGCCCCGGCCCGCTCACCTCTGACCCGACCGTACCGGGTGGAGACGACCAGTTCTCCGTCGTCTCCCTGAGCCGCTCGGGCCGATGCCGAAGCCGCCATGGCGGCACTGGTGTGTTCGGCTCCCCCCGCGGCCGAGAGCCGCCGCCGACTCGTCGGGCTGTCTGTCACTGGACGCTCCGTTCACTGCCCTGAACCAGCTGAGATGCGCGGCATCCTAGGGTCACCGCAGGTCCCCTTGAATTGGTCGAACTACGAATTCACCGCATCGGAACTGTGCGGACCGGGGGTAGTCGGCCATCCGCGTGACCCGGAGCATGTGTCGCCGTAACACCTCCGCAATGAGTCGGCCGACCGTGCCGGGAAAGGGTCTGATCATGAACAGCATCAGTCAATCTGTCGGTGAACAAGGGGTTGACGTTCGCGCCACTGCCTCGGAACGGGTACGAGAACTACTGGCCCGGTTCGGCTCTCCGGAGGCATGTGCTGCGGAGTTGCTGTGCGACCGGCACCCTGCCGACGCCGTTGCTTTCACCGTCGTCGAGGCGGATCTGTCGGCCCGCGATCTCACCTTTGGCGAACTGCGGCGTGACTCGGCGCGATGCGCCGCCGCTCTGAGCGGAATCGGTGTCGATCCTGGCGACGCCGTGGCCGTTCTGATGGGCAAGTCGGCCGACCTGATCGTGGCGCTTCTGGGTATCTGGCGTCGCGGAGCGGTGCACGTCCCGCTGTTCACCGCTTTCGCACCGCCGGCCATCGCCCTGCGCCTGAAGGCGAGCGCGGCGAAGGCCGTCGTCGTCGACGCCGATCAGCGGCACAAGCTCGCCCCCGGCGAAGACATGCCCGCCGACGCCCCGTGGCAGGTCGTGGTCGCGGGCGGTGAACCGGCCGAAGGCGAGTTTTCCTTCGAACGCCTGCTCGGCGCGTATCAGGGGGACGAGCCGGAGGGCAAGGCGATCGCCGTAGGCGGGGACGGGGCGCTGGTCCGGCTGTTCACCTCCGGCACCACCGGGGCACCGAAGGGCGTTTCCGTCCCGGTCAAGGCGCTGGCCTCGTTCCAGGCATACCTGGAGTTCGGCCTGGATGTCCGGCCCGACGACGTGTTCTGGAATGCCGCCGACCCGGGCTGGGCCTACGGCCTCTACTACGCCATCCTCGGCCCGCTGGCCGCGGGCCACCGGAGCCTGCTGCTGCACTCCGGCTTCTCGCCGGCGCTGACCTGGCAGGTCATGCGCGACTTCGGCGTCACGAACTTCGCCGCGGCCCCCACCATCTACCGCAGCCTGCGCAGTGCCCCGGAGCCCGTGCCGGACGGTCTGCGACTGCGCACCGCATGCTCCGCCGGTGAACCCCTGACGCCCGAGGTCATCACGTGGGCCGAGCAAACAGTCGGCGTCCCCGTGCGCGACCACTACGGTCAGACCGAGCACGGCATGGTCATCGTCAACGGCTGGGCCGACGCCGTACGATCCCCGGTCCGGCCGGGATCGATGGGCAGGCCTCTGCCCGGCTGGTCGGCCGAGGTCCTGCACGACGAACGGGACGAACCCGCCCCGGCGGGGACGGCAGGCCGCGTCGCGATCAAGGTGGCCGACAGCCCGCTGATGTGGTTCTCCGGATACGCCGACGCCCCGGAGAAGACGGCCGAACGCTTCACCGCCGACGGCCAGTGGTACCTCACCGGCGACGCCGGAATTCGGGACGAGGACGGCTACCTGTTCTTCTCCTCTCGCGATGACGACGTCATCATCATGGCCGGATACCGCATCGGCCCCTTCGACGTCGAGAGCGTTCTGCTGCTGCACGAGCTGGTGACCGAAGTCGCGGTCGTCGGAGTGCCTGATGCGCTGCGCGGGGAGGTGCTCGAAGCGTTCGTGGTGCTGCGTGCCGGCGCGGTCGGCGACGACGCACTCGTCAAGGAACTGCAAAAGCTGGTCAAGTCACGGTTCGCCGCCCACGCCTACCCGCGCACCGTCCACTTCACCGACCGCCTGCCGAAGACCCCCAGCGGGAAGATCCAGCGCTTCCTGCTGCGGAAGCAGCGCCGCGACGAACTGGACGGGCGCTGACACCTCCTGTCCCGTTCGAGATATCCGGAGCCCCTTTCATGCCTGTCTCACGCCTGCTGCCGACCGAAGAGGCGGCTGACCTCCTCGACCTGACACGCGAGATCGCCGAGCGCCACCTGGCGCCGCGCGCCGCCGAATACGAAGCGGCGGAACGCTTCCCCCGCGAGGTGTTCCAAACACTCGGCCGTTCCGGGCTCCTCGCCCTGCCGTACCCCCTCGAGTACGGCGGCGGTGGACAGCCGTACGAGGTGTACCTGCAGGTCGTCGAGGAGATCGCGGCCCGATGGGCCAGTGTCGCCGTCGGGATGAGCGTGCGCACGCTGGCGTGCTTCCCGCTGGCCACCCACGGCACCGAAGCGCAACGCGAGCGCCTGCTGCCGCAGTTGCTGGCCGGCGACCTGCTCGGGGCCTACTGTCTGTCCGAGGCGCACGCGGGCTCGGATCCGGCCGCCATGACCAGCCGGGCCCGGCACGACGGTGACGCGTACGTGCTGCACGGGGCCAAGGCATGGACGACGCACGGCGGGCACGCGGACTTCTACACGGTCATGGCACGCACCTCTGACGACCGCGCCCGAGGCATCTCCTGCTTCCTCGTGCCGGCTGACGTATCAGGTCTCCAGGCCGATCCGCCGGAACGCAAGATGGGCCTGACCGGGTCGGCCACCGCCACCATGCGCCTCGATGGCGTCCGGGTGCCGGACGACCGGCTCATCGGTGAGGAGGGCCAGGGACTTGCCATCGCGCTCGAGGGCCTGGACGCCGGCCGACTTGGTATCGCCGCGGTGGCCGTAGGGCTGGCCCAGGGCTCGCTGGACGACGCTCTCGCCTACGCGCAGCAGCGGGAGACCTTCGGCCGCAAGATCATCGATCACCAGGCGGTCGCCTTCCTGCTCGCCGACATGGAGGCTGCGGTCGCCTCCGCCCGGGCGACTGTGCTGGCCGCGGCACGCCGCAAGGACGCCGGGCTTCCCCATGGTCGGCAGGCCAGTATCGCCAAACTCGTCGCCACCGACGCCGCGATGCGGGTCACCACCGAGGCGGTCCAGATCTTCGGGGGTGCCGGCTACACCCGTGACTTCCCCGTGGAGCGTTACATGCGGGAAGCCAAGGTCATGCAGATCTTCGAAGGAACCAACCAGATCCAGCGCATGGTCATCAGCCGCGACCTCGCCCGAGGTAATCGCGGCCCCGCCAGCCACGTCGTGCCCGTCGCGCCCACGGAGGTCCACCCATGAACCCCAACGCATCCGTCGCCCTGGTCACCGGCGGCGCCAGCGGCCTCGGCCGCGCCGTCGCCAGGGAACTGCTCACCGCAGGCGCCCACGTGGTCATCGCCGACCTCCCCACGTCCCCAGGGTCGGACGTCGCCACCGAACTGTCCGCTCTGGGCAAGGTGTTGTACGCCCCTTGTGATGTGACGGACCCCGGGTCCGTACAGGCCGCCGTGGACACCGCCGCCCGGCTTGGACCGCTGCGGATCGCTGTGAACTGCGCCGGCGTGGCCACCCCTGGCAAGCTGCTCTCCCGCCGCGGGCCCCTGCCCCTGGAGGAGTTCGAGCGCGTCGTCCGGGTCAACCTCGTAGGCACCTTCAACGTCTTTCGGCTCGCCGCCGAGCGCATCGCCGAGACCGAGCCGGTGGCTGGGGAGCGAGGTGTGCTGATCGCCACGGCGTCGATCGCGGCCTACGACGGACAGGTTGGCCAAGCCGCCTATGCCGCCTCGAAGGGCGGGGTGGTCGGGCTCACGCTCCCGGCCGCACGGGAACTGGCACAGCACCGGATCAGGGTCGTCTCCATCGCACCAGGGCTCTTCGACACTCCGCTCATGGCCGGATTGCCGCTGGAGGCTCGGGAATCCCTGGGTCGACAGGTGCCGCACCCGGCGCGGCTCGGCGACCCGGCCGAGTTCGCGGCGCTGGTTCATCACGTCGTGGCGAACCCGATGCTCAACGGCGAGGTCATCCGGCTCGACGGCGCCGTACGTATGGCCCCGCGCTGACGAGCCGCCTCTCGGCCACCGCCTGTCACTGCCACGATTCAGCTGCTCGACAGACGTGGCAGCGTGATCTCGCATCGCGTGCCGCCGTCATGCTCGCCAGGTCGATGCCGACTGTCGCCCGCGCACAGTGGCTGCACCGAATCCTCGCTGTCGCCCTGCTGAACGCTTCGACTGCTCGACCCCGATCGCTCTGTCTCTCGCGGCGGCTTCGGTCGTCACCCTCATCACCGTCACCACTGCCCGGAAAGACACGCGGGGTCTTGCCGGCAGCCCCCGATCGTCCCATCAGCCCCTGGCAGCCCAAGGAATCTCAATGAACACCGCTACCTTCTCGCGCACTTGGGACTCGGCCGTGGGCCGTCACACCGACTCTCTCTTCCTGGTTTTCCGTGCGGAGTCGGGAGAGGTGTGCGAATGGACCTACGGAGAGTTCGACGCCGTTGTGACCCGTACAGTCGGCGCCTTGCGGGCCGCCGGAGCCGGTCCCGGCTCGCCGGTACACGTCGCGCTGCGCAACTGCCCGGCCTTCGTGGCACTTTGGCTGGCGGCGTCCCGGCTGGGTGCCTGGCTGGTGCCGGTCGATCCGGCCTCCTCCCCGCGCGACATCGCCCGACAGGCACACCGGGTGCGGCCGGCCGTCGGGGTGTGCGCGTCCACCCGCGAAGCTGCGTACCGCGAGGGCGTGGGCGACATGGTCCCGACAGTTCTCGTGCTCGCGGAGGATGCCGGTGACTTGAACGGCGTCGGAACCCCCCTGTCCATGTTGTGCGCGGACGTCGTGGAGACGGGCGAGCAGGCACCGCGGCCGGAAGACCGGCTCGCGGTCATGTTCACCTCCGGTACGACCTCGGAGCCCAAGGGTGTGGTCCTCACACAGGCCAACTACGCCCACGTCGCGACCGTGATGGCCGAGGCGGCCCGGCTACGACCGCACCACCGATGGCACGTCACCCTGCCCCTGTTCCACGCCAACGCCCAGTACTACTGCTTCGCACCCGCCATCGCCGTCGGCGCGAGCGTCGCGCTGAGCGCCGCCTTCAGCGCCTCCGGCTGGGTGCCGCACGCCCGCGAGCTGGGGGTCACCCATGCAAGTCTGTTCGCCGCTCCGATCCGGATGATCCTGGCCCGTACCGCCGGCGAGGAGCCACCGCTTGAACTGGAACACGTGTGGTTCGCGCAGAGCCTGGGCGCCGAGCACTACGAACGGTTCGCGCGACTGGTCGGCACCCGCCCCCGGCAGCTGTACGGCATGACCGAGACGGTCGCCATCGTCAGCGCCGACTCCAGCGCACACCCCGTCCACGACGTGATCGGCACCCCCGTCGCCGGCCGCCGCATCCGCGTGACGGACCCGGCGAGCGGGAACCCTGCGGCACCGGGAACCGCCGGGGAACTCCAGGTGCTCGGCACCCGCGGACGCGACTTGTTCGCCAGCTACCTCGACGACGAGGAGACCACCACAGCGGCCTTCGCCACCGGACCGGAGGGCACCTGGTTCGCCACCGGTGACCTCGTCTCCCGTGACGTCGACGGTGTGCTGCGATTCACCGGCCGTGTCGACGATGTCATCAAGGTGTCGGGCGAGAACGTGAGCCTCACCGAGGTCGAGGCTGCCGTGGCACAAGCACCCGGAGTTCTGGAGGCAGCTGTGGTCGGTGTGCCGGACCCTGTGCGCGACACCATCCCCGTCGCCTACATCGTGGCCCGCGACCCGAACGAGCCACCTCATGCGGAAGACCTCGACCAGTGGGCCGCCCACAATCTTGCACCCTCGGCCCGACCGCGCGCCTGGCACCTCGTCGACGAGCTCCCGCGCACCAGTGTCGGCAAGGTCCGCCGCTTCCGCGTCGGCAGCTGACACCCACCCCTCGAATCCGTACGGAGCATCACTGTGACCGCACCTCTTGCATCGCCGAATCCACGTCGCCGTGTCGCCCTGGTCACCGGGGCCGCGCAGGGCATCGGTGAAGCCATCGCCCAACGGCTCATCGCCGACGGCGACATTGTCGTTCTGTTGGACATCGCGCCAACGGTCAACGACACGGCGGCCCGCGTCGGGGCCGCCGACGCGGTACGCGTCGACATACGCGACATCCCCGCACTACAAGCATCCGTGCACGACGTCGCCACGCGCTTCGGCCGACTCGACATCCTCGTCAACTGCGCGGGTACCTGTGGCCGGGAATCCTTCGAGGACCTCAGCCTTGCCACATGGCAGCGCGACATCGACACCAACCTCACCGCGATGGCATTCGCCTGCCAGGCAGCGGTCTTCCCCCACATGAAGGAACAGGGAAGCGGCCGCCTGATCAACATCGCTTCCGTCTCCGGCAAGGTCGGCGGCATCGGCCCGGTCGATCCGGCCGGCAGCGGCGGCAGATCCGGCGCGGCCTACGCCTCGGCCAAGGCCGGAGCCATCAACCTGACCCGCTGGATCGCCCGACAGGTCGGCGCCTGGGGCATCACCGCGAACGCGGTGGCTCCCGGCCCGATCGCATCCCCCATGGCAGCCGGTGCGGAGTACGACGTTTCCCACACACCCATACCCCGCAGGGGAGAACCCTCGGAAGTGGCAGGAGCCGTCGCCTACTTGATCGGTCCGGACTCCTCGTACACGACCGGCACCTGTTTCCACGTCGATGGCGGGTACGTGCTGGCGTAGGTGCGACGGCGGGCGCCTCGCCCTCCTGGTTGGCGTGTGCCCCAGCCACCGGCCGCGCGTATTGGCAGATGTGCCCACTCGGACCACAACTACAGTGGAGAACTGCGCGTGAAGCCCCCACGACTCATGCACCAACTCTCTTGTCGCGCTGCTCCCCTGGTCAGCCGATATCGAGCACGACCTTGCCGCGGACCCGTCCGGTCCGGCTGAGGCGGAAGGCGTCGGCGGCTTCCGCCAGGGGCAGCACGCGGTCGATGTGGAGGGTGAGCTTGCCGGCGTCTGCGAGGCTCGCAAGGGCGGCGAGGTCCGAGGGATCCGGCTGGGTCCATACCTGGTGTCCGCCGCGCCGCGTCACGTCGGGGTCGACGATCGAGGCCACCCGGGAGGGGTCCTTCAGCAGTTCCTGGGAGACAGCCACGGCATCACCACCCACGCAGTCCACGGCAGCGTCCACACCTTCGGGAGCCAGCTTCCGCACGCGCTCGGCCAGGCCGTCGCCGTAGACGACCGGTTCGGCACCCAGGGAGCGCAGGAACTCGTGGTTGCGTTCACTGGCTGTGCCGATGACCCTGGCTCCCCCGGCCACGGCAATCTGCACGGCCACGGAACCGACACCGCCGGCCGCGGCGTGCACCAGGACCGTCTCCTTCGATCGGACGCCCACCCTGGACAGTGACTGCAGCGCGGTGAGCCCAACGAGCGGGAGGCCGGCCGCCTGCTGCCAACTCAGCGACGGGGGCTTGCGCGCGAGGGTGTGCACGGGTGCGGCGACGAGCTCCGCGTAGGTGCCGTTGCGCACCCGCTCCGTCCGGACGTAGCCGAAGACCTCGTCACCGACGGTGAACTCCGTGACGCCCGGGCCGACGGCCTCGATCACACCCGCGACATCGAAGCCCGGCACCAGCGGAAGGCTGACCTCCAGGATCGAGTTGAGGTGGCCGGCGACGACGTGCCGGTCGACCGGGTTGACCCCCGCGGCCTTCACCCGTATCAGCACCGATCCATTGCCGAGCTCGGGCTCGTCGATCTCCAACAGTTCCAGGGCCTCGGGGCCGCCGTGGCGACGGGCGACAACCGCTCGCATACGTCTCTCACCATTCCTCTTGATCCATGACACCCGGGGCTCGGGCACGACAGATACGCTAGAACCTCACATTGATGTCAGGGGCAAGGCCCGTGGCGAAGGTCACAAGCGGGAGGGCGGCATGCGGATCGGAGAGCTGGCGGCGCGTTCCGGGGTCAGCGTCCGCTCCTTGCGTTACTACGAGGAGCAGGGACTGCTCAGCAGCACTCGCAGCGCCGGCGGGCAGCGGCACTACACGGACACCGACGCGGAGCGGGTCGAGTTCGTCCAGCGGTTGTTCGCCGCCGGGCTGTCCAGCCGCACGATCGCGGCGCTGCTGCCGTGCGTCGATGCCCCCAGTGAGAGCAACTCCGATGCCGCGCTGGAGCGAATGGCGCAGGAGCACGACCGATTGACCCGCCACGTGGATGACCTCGTACGCACCCGGGACGCGCTCGAGGCGCTGATGACCAGTGCCCGCGCCCATCGCGAGATGCTGCGTGCGACAGCAGCCAACTGATCTCCGGAGCCGAGTACGGCGTAAGGCTCACAGGCCCGCGCCGGGAGTGAGCAGCCGCGCCGAGCCCAGGGCACAACGAACCTCGGCGATGTGATCGCGCCTGCCCACGAACGTGGTGAACGAACGCCCATGGCAGGTCCGCGAACGAACGCCTACGGCAGCTCCCCGTGCGCGAACCCAGTGCGGTCATGTCACCCAGCCTCCCACCAGTTCCGTACAGGTCGAGTCCGCCGGCTCAACGGCCGCTGTTACGAAGAGAGTTCACGATTCTCCAGCGGGAGCTGATGCCGACAAGGTACAAGGTTGATATGACCAGTCTTCCACTCTCACCCGATCACCATCAGGCGGCGACCTCACCGAGAACGCGGATGGCGACCCGCACCACTCGGACGCTGCAACGGAGTCGGCAAGGAACCCGTCAGTGACCCCCGCCTCCCTCGACGCACAGACAGCCGCGCTCGGCATCGCGCTCGGGCTGGTCTTCTCGCTCGTCTGCTACCTGACCACCAACCTCTCGCCCGGTGGGATGATCACCCCGGGTTGGATCGCCCTCACGCTCATCACCGACGTACAGCTGACCGGGCTGATGGCCGTCGTCGCGGCGCTCACCTTCTTCACCACGAAGCTGATGCAGCGCAACGTGATCCTCTACGGCAAGAGACTCTTCGCAGCCGTGGTGCTGTGTGCGGTGCTGATGCAGACGACCGTGACGCTCGCCCTGAGCCACGAGTTTCCGCTGCTGGACACGTCACAGACGCTGGGCTTCATCGTCCCGGGCCTGGTCTCCTACCAGCTGGTCCGCCAGCCGCTCGCGGCCACGCTCGTCTCGACCACCGCGGTGACGCTGGCCACGTACGTGGTGCTGGTCGCGGGACTCCTGCTCGGCGCCCTGCCCACCGGCTGACCCGCCGCCCGTTCAACCTTCCTTCACCAGGAGACCCGGCCGTGCACCACGAGCCCGACAGCAAGAAGGACCGACCGGTTCGCCGCACCGTGCTCGGGACGGTCGCCGGGGTGGCCGCCGGGTACGCCCTGGGCCACCTCGGGTCCGACAGCGGCGGCGACGGGAGAGTCGGCGACCGCGGTACAGGCGCCGGCCCCCACACTCGGCCCACGGACGGCTTCGTCTTCGAGCGACTGTCCGACCCCGACCGCACCGTGGCCCGCGCCGCCGACGGCGGCACGCTCGCCACCTTCACCGACGACGCTCGTACCGCCGTACTCGCCGGGCCCACCCGCACGTTCAGTGAGCCGCGGACCACCGCTGCCACGGTGACCACACGCGCCTGGGTGCGGGTGATGCCGTACGAGTGGCAACGGGGCGCGGAGCGGCGCGACTGGTTCGCGCGCTGGTTCTCCAGGGCACTGGGCGACACCAGCCCGGACGTCTTCGCCGTGGCCTTCCAGTACAGCAGCGCCGGAGCGCCCGACAAGTACGACTCCGCCGGCGTGCGTTATCGAGGCACCGCGCACTTCGGCCCGCGCAATCAAGAGGTCGACAACCCCTTGGCCTTCGCTTATCACGACGTACAGTCCGACTTCTACGACTATCTGGGCATCCCCTGGGCCTTCCCGGACGGCACGCGGATGCGACCGGAAAAAGCCCGCTACGGCCATGTCGACTGCTCCGGCTTCCAACGTCTTTTGTGGGGCTACCGGATGGGCATCCCCCTGCTCCACACCAATACCGACTCCGGTGGCACCGGGCTGCCGCGCCGCGCCTTCGCCATCGCCGCCCACGGTCCCGGGCGCCTGCTGATCCCCCACACCGGCGAACGGCTCACCGACCTGAGCACGCTGCAACCGGGCGATCTCGTCTTTTTCGCCATCATCAGGGAACGGCCGAAGCTGATCGACCACGTCGGGATGTACATGGGCCTCGACGATCGCGGCCACCACCGGTTCTACTCCAGCCGCTCCGCCGCCAACGGCCCGACCATGGGCGATCTGGCGGGCCGCGCGCTGCTGGACGGCACCGGCTTCTACGCCCGCGGTCTACGTGCCGCACGCCGTCTGTGAGCCGTCGGCCACCCGACCGCTGATCCGAGAAGGGCCACCATGACCGCCACCTCAGCCGCCCAGTCCACCGGCGCCGGCCGCCACCGCTGCCCTGTGGACGGCCCGTTCCACCGGTCGGATGCCGCACCGCGCTGGGAGCGCCCGGCGCTGGCCGCGGTGCTCGTCGTCGCCTCGGTGCTGTACGCCTGGGGCATCGACCACGCCGCGATCCACCCGTACTACAGCGCGGCCGCGCGATCGATGGCCACCAGTTGGCGACCCCTGTTCTTCGGCGGGCTCGACCCCAGCGGTTCGATCAGCCTGGACAAACTCCCCGGCGCCCTCTGGCCTGAGGCAGCCGCCGTCTGGTTGTTCGGCCCCCACACATGGGCCTTGGCGCTTCCGCAGGTCGTCGAGGGGGTGCTCACCGTCTGGTTGCTCCACCGCGTCGTACGGTCCTGGGCCGGTCCCTTCGCCGCCCTGATCGCCGCGCTGGTGCTCACGCTCACCCCGGTGACCGTGGTCCTCACCAGGGCCACCATCCCGGACACCACCCTCACCCTGCTGCTGGTCGCGGCCGCCGGAGCGCTGGAGAAGGCGGTGCGCACCGGGCGGCTGCTCCCCCTGATCACCTGCGGTGTCTGGGTCGGGCTCGCCTTCCAGGCGAAGATGCTGCAGGCGTGGCTGATACTCCCGGTCCTCGCCACCGTCCACCAACTCGCCGCACCGGGACCGCCGTTACGGAGGGCTCGCCGGTGTCTGCTGAGCGGTGCGGTATCGCTGGTCGTCTCCTGCTCATGGATGCTGTTCGTCCGGGCGACGCCCGCCACGAGCCGCCCCTACCTCGACGGAACTTCCGACAACAGTCCGTTCAGCCTGGTCTTCGGCTACAACGGCCTGAGCCGCTTCGGCAGCGATCCCAGCGCGCTCGGTGCGGCCCCGGCCACCACGGCCAGCCGCACCACGGGAAACACCGGCTGGGGACTATTGATCAACCACACGGTCGGTCCACAGGTCGCCTGGTTCCTGCCGCTGGCCCTGCTCGCCCTCGTACTGGGCGTCGCCTGGCGCGGCCGACGGCCGCGAACCGACCTGCCACGCGCGGGATTTCTGCTCTGGGGCGGCTGGCTCGCCGTGCACGTCGTGGTGTTCAGCGTGTCCAACGGCAACCACGCCTACTACACCTCCGTCATCGCCCCGGCGCTGGCCGCGCTGGCCGGCGGCGGGCTCGCGGCTTTCCGGTGCGCGTACGAGGCGGGTGACCGGCGGCGGGTGGTCCTGCCCTCGGCGATCGTGGGGACGGTGGTGTGGGCGCTGGTGCTCGACGGGCCCACCCGGTTCCTTCCCTGGCTGCTGCCGGTCGCCGTGATGCTCGCGGTGTGCGGCGCGCTCGGTCTGTGTGCCCGGGGGCCGCGCACCCCCCGCCGGGTGGTCAACTGGGCCCTTGCCTCCGGGATCATTGCCACCCTGGTCGTACCGGCCGGCTGGGCCGTGTCCTGCCTCGACCCGCTCTACGCGGGTGCCTCGACGGCACCGGTGTGCGGTCCGGTCGGCACCTTCTACCACGAGGCCGTCCACCACCGCGCCTCTCTGCGCAGGGTCGGGCTCGGCCGGCCCAGTGCCCGCGACACCGCCCTGCTCCGGTATCTGACCGCGCACCGCCACGGGGAGAAGTACCTGTTCGCCGCCCAGGCCGCCTACACCGCGGCACCCCTGCTGCGCGCCGAGTCCCAGCCCGTGCTCGTCATGGGCGGATTCACCGGCAACACCCCCTTCCCCACGATCCAGCGGCTCGACGCCCTCTTCGCCACCCACCAGGTGCGCTACGCGCTGCTCACCTCCCGGCGCCCCGCCTCCCCCGCCACCCTCTGGGTGAGGGCGTACTGCAGGCCTGTTCCCCCCGAGGCGTACGGCCGTCGCGCCCAGGGCAGCCTCACCCTCTACGACTGCCGCCCAGAGGGCTGACGCAGCCGCGCCAGTGGCGGAAGACAGAGCGGCCGCCCACCTGTTCGGCACCCGGTCCACCCCGGTCCCGCGATGAACAGCCGTGCAAGGGCGACCAGGGCGGTGAGGACCCGCACGAAGCGGGTGCGGCGCTCGAACTCTCGGTTCATCCGCTCCAGGGCGGCAGGCCACCGAGCCGGCTCGGTGGCCTGCCAGGCACGGACCGGCGGCTGTCGGTCAATGCGGCGAGCACCTCGTCGAAGTCGTCGCGGTCGTGGTCGTAGGAGTCGTCATGTGGCAGTGCGGCCAGACGGTCCAGGAACAGCTCGCCCTGGCCGTGGATGTTGCCGATCGCCACCAGCGAGGAGGCCCGGCCGAGCCCTGCGAGGATCGCCGTGGTCAGCTCCTCGGGGTCCCGGCGGTCGCCACCGAGATCCACCACTCGCCCGGTGAAACCGGCGGGGATGGCGTCGCGTGCGCTCTTGGTCGGGTGACCGATCAGAAAGACGACCTCGGCGGCGAGGTCGGAGACGATGGCGCCCATCTGGCCGTTGCGCTCGACCCGGTCCGGGCGGCAGTTGACCACCACCTGAAGCGGCCGCCCGATCGCGCCGAGCCGCTCCAGGTGCCTGACGTTCATCAGCGTCGACTCGGGGTCGTTCGCGGCGAAGACGTTGGCGAACCGCAGCCGCTTGCCCTCGGGCGTGACGTAGCGCTCCACCGACAGCACGCCCGGGTCGGGCGGCGCGTCCCACATGCCCTGCAAGGCGATCTTCCGCTCCACGCCAAGCAGTTCGGCGACGGCGAGCGCGATCGCCACGTTCTCCTTGAAGGTGAACCAGCTGAAGCCCCGCATATCGCCGTCGGCCACCGACTCCGGGTCGACCACGACCAGACGGCAGTTCCGTCTGTCCGCCTCCTCCTGGAGGATGTGCAACCGGTCCTTCTCCGCTGTCACACACACCCCGCCCACCGGCATCGAGCGGGAGAGCGAGCGCGCGACATCCTCCAACGTCGGCCCCATCTCCTCCAGATGGTCCTCGCGGACGTTGCACAGCACGCCGATGGCGGAACGGATCAGTCTCTCCTGGTTGATCTCCTGCAGCGCGGGCATCACCGCCATGCACTCGATCACCAGCGCGTCCGGCTGGTAGGCCGCCGCGCGCCGCACGATGCCGATCTGCTCGACGATGTTGGCCAGGCCGAACTTGCGGTGGACCGGCTCCTCGGTGGCGTCCGGATGGATGAACCGTGCCGCGCTGCCGGTGGTCTTGGCAACGGTGACGAGGCCGCCGCCGCGCAGCGCGCCGGCGCAGAGCCGGGTGATCGAACTCTTGCCCCGGATGCCGTTCACCAGTACCCGCGTCGGTATCTGCGCCAGCGAGGCGAAGTGCCGCCTCTGCTCCAGGACTCCGGCGACCAGCAGCGCGGCACAGCACACCAGGAGTACTACATAGAGGAAGAACACGACGCTTCCATCCTTCTAACGCTGGGGGACGTTCTCGGGCCGAGAACGAGAGGAGGAGGGGGTGTCGGCGAGGCTGGACCCGCCACCTCGGTCGCCTTCCACAAGTGCCTGACGGATCAGCTCCAGGCTGCGGGTGAGCGAGCCGACCTCGTCGTGATTGACCGGGTACAGCACCGTGCGCCGGTCCCCTTCGGCGAGCCGCTCGCCGAGCAGGGCGACCGTGCGCAGCGGCCGGATCACCACGGCGTGCAGCCAGCCCAGGCAGACCACGCCCGCCGCGATCCCGAGGATCCCGGCGAGCGCGGTGCGGTGCTCCGCCTGCGCCGCGGGGAGTCGGCGTGCCGCCGCACCGTCCGCCGTCACCACGTGCCAGGGGAGGCCGACCGTGGGGCCGTTCTGCGGCAGCGGCGCCGCTGCGTCGACCGACAGGCCGGCGAACGAGGCGTGCACCGCCGAGGTCGCGGTGCCCGGTGTGCCGCGGCCGGAGCGGATGAGCCGGGTCAGGCCGGGTTCTGGCAGCGCCGGGAAAGCGCGGTGGCCGACGGTCGCCGCCAGCACCTTGTCATCGGCGTCCGTCAGCCAGACGCGACCCAGTTGGGGCCTGGACAGTAGGGAGTTGAGCGACTTCACATCGAACTCGCCCAACAGGACCGATCCGGCGGCCGGTTCACCGCCATTGGTACCCGGAACCTGGGCGTAGACGGTGATCACCGGGATCCGGCCCGAGGTGTCGACGGTATCGATCCCGCTGCCGCCGGGCACGTGGATGCTGCTGCGCAGCGGCCGCGCGCCCACCCGCAGCGTGATGTCGCCGGAGCCGTCGAGCATGTACATCGAGCGGAACTGCTTGTGGTCGGCAAGAGCGCGCCGTAGGACCTCGGTCTGGGCGGCCGGGCTCCTGCCGGACAGGCCCCCGGCCAGCTCGCCGAGGGCGGTGTGCGACTGGTCGAGCACCTGCCAGACCCGGTTCGCCGCGATCTCGGTGCGCGCCTGCTGGTCCGCGACGACCGAAGCCGGAACCGAGGTGGCGGTGTCCACTCGGTTCAACAGGAAGATCATCGGAATCGCCCAGCCGGCCACCAGGACCACGGCGACCAGGGCCAGCGCCCTGCAGCCTGGTCCGCGGCGCGCAGCGGGACCGGGCGGGCCGCTCTCACCGGTCAACTGTTGCCGCAGCGACTCCATGGCACGACCGATCCGGGCCGGCTCCCCGAATCCGGATACGGGAACCGGCCGGGCCGGCTCATCCCACGCGTCCGCCCCTCGTCCGACAGCGCCCCGGGCCATACGGCGGGCGGACACGACAAGTCCCAGCAGCGGCCGTTGCACGCAGAACCACAGCACCAGCCACAGCACCAGCGCGATCCCGGCGAGCGCACCCGCCGCCGTCAGCCCGAACCCCGAGTAGTCGACGGAGGCGGTCGTCGCGGGCACCGCCCGAGAGGTCAGCACGAGCAACCCGAGGTCGTCGGTGTGGCCCGGCCCGGTCGCCGAGGCGACCCGGGCCCAACCGGCGACGGTGCGCCGACCGCCCTCGGTCGCGCCGAGCATGCTTCCGGAGGCGTCACTTCGGTGCCCCTGAGCCTTCGCCGCGTGGGCTGCCGCCACCGGCAGCCCGCTGTCGGCAGCGGCCGACGCCGTGCCCTTCGCGGTGGTGACGAGCACGCCACCGGCGGCGTCGAGCAGGTCGGCGGTGCGCCCGTCACCGTAAGCCGTGAGGCGGGGCAGGTGTTCGGAGAGGACGAGCAACCAAGGCCGCCGGCTCGGGTCCGGGCTCGTGTTCTGGTCCTGGTCGGTGTCCGCGCTCTGCGCGGGCGACGGGACCTTCGCGAAGTACAGCAGGCAGCACCCGTTGCCCGAGGTCATCAGGCGCGGCCGGATCGCGCCTTGCCCGGACGCCATCGCGACGACGTCCGCCCCCGTCAGCGACACCGGCAGGCCGTCGGCTGCCAGTGGTCTGCCGGTGAGCGGGTCGAACAGCGCGCTGCCGAGCACCGCCTTCCTGCCGGAGGTCAGCACCTTGAGCGTGGCGGCGGGTGTCGATGGGGTCGTTGGCGTGTACGCCGCGGCGGCTCGACCTAGCGAGGTCGCCTCGGTGTCGATCGCGAGGCGCTCCGACTGCGCGGTGTCCGCGGCGATCTGCCGCTCCGCTTCCAGCTCGGTCCCCTGCCCTTGCCCGGCATCGACGCGGCCCAGGGCGACCACGACCAGGGCGGCGATCACCAGCAGTGACACGCTGAGCGAGGCGAGAGGCGGCCGCACCCCTCCCAGCAGCGGCATATCGGCGCGGCGGCGTGCCCGATGTCGGCGCGGCGCCCGTAAGGCGGTGTACAGGGCAGCGGATCCTTTCTCGACCGGCACCGAACGCCCAGACGTTCCCCAGGCGCAGGCTGATCGCACGGGCCTACCGGGTCACTGGCGGCCGGCTCGGTGGCGTGGACACTCGCTCTCCTCACGGCGGCGGCGGGACGCTGGTAGCGACGCGGCACCGCCGATTCGGTGTCGCCTCCGACACCGCCGCGAGGACGAGGGCACTCTCGACACTTGGCGTCAGCACACCACTCCGAAATTACACTGTCAATATCAGATGCAATTTTTAATCACACCAATTGAGCGATACGAGGTCGGCCGGGACCGACGTACAGCGCTGCCGCCGTTTCGGCCGTGACACCCCCGCATGTCCGACTCCCCGACGCTGGAACCCGGTTCACAACCAGGGGCACTGGTAGTATCAGCAGATGGAAATGGTACTGACACCAAGTCGACGGGTGCGGTGCAGTGAAGTCGACCCTGTCCGGCCGTCGAGGCGATCCGAGGCGGGAAAATGAACCGACCCGGTCATGACCTCGGCGAGGAGCAAGCGTCCGATGCCGATGCGGCGCCGGTCGATGCGGCACCGCCGTTCGACCGGTCACCGGCGGGCGGCGCGCCCCACGTCGATGTGGTCACCGCCGACCAGCTGACCGACCTGCTCGCGCAGCGGTCCGACGTCCTGGTGTGGTTCACCACCGGTTGGTGCGTGCCGTGCTGGGAGATAGCGCCGCACCTGGACGAGTTCGCGGTCGCCATCCGGGACCGGCTTCCGCTCGTCGCCGTCGACGGGGAAGCCGAGATCGGGCTGCTCCGCCGCTATCAGGTCGCCGCGTTTCCCAGCCTTCTCCTCTTCCATCGCGGCGTGCGAGTGTGGCAGCGGGCCGGTGCCCGTGAGTTCTCCGCGGCCGAATTCGCGGGCACGTTCGTGCCGTTGCTGGACGCACTGCACGGCCCGGACATGGCGAGCGATGCGGCGTCCGATGTCGGACCGGCGCCGTCGCCCCCTCGGCCGGCGCGCACGGTGCTCCTGCCCGACCTCCCGGCGGGATCGGTCGAGTGCCGGGTGAGCAGGCCCGGCGCCGCGGCTCCGTCGCCGGTCGGGCCGGGGCCGATCGACCTGCCGGAGGGCGGGGAGCTCACCGTGCATCTCACCGCCGACCACCGCGACAACCCGCCGCTGGACCTGACCGTCCTCGACGGGTTCGCGCCGGACACGGTCGACCGGCTGATCATCAGCAAGATGCCCGTCTCGCTCCAGAACCTGGAAGGGTTTCCCGCACTGCGCCGGCTCCAGACGCTCGTCCTTCAGGCGGGCAGCGCTCTCGACATCGGCCCGGCGGATCTGGCCGCTTTCCCCTGTCTGGTCCAACTGGACACGTTTTCCGAAGGTGCCGACGTCCACCTGACCGACGTCGTCGTGAACGGCGGCTGGGGCCTGCCGGTGCTGCGTCGCATCGCCGCGGTCACCGACCTGGACGCGCCGCAGCCGATCGCCGTGGGTGGCACCGAACCGGTGACCGACGTCGAATTCGCCGAGCGCACCCGGACCGGGCTGGTACTCGTCGAGTTCACCGTCGCCGGGGCACCCACGTGCGAGGCGATCAAGCCGGTGCTGGGCAAGCTGGCCGAGGACCTTCCCGGCCCGCCCGTGCTGGCGGTGGACGTGCGGCGAAGCCACGCGGTGACCGAGAACCACGAGATCGCGGTCGTACCGACAGTGCTGTTGCTGCGCGACGGACACGAGATCTGGCGGTCGGCCTTCGGCGACGCCACCGACGCCGAAGCGACGCTGACCAAGGCGTTGCAGGCCGCTCACCGGCCCGCCCACCGGACCAGGCAACCGGCGCCCCCGCGGCCGGCGCGCACCTTACGCCCGGCCGGTGCCGCCCTCCCCTATCAACTCGCCCTCCAGCCGCCCGGGTTCGGCGCATCCGCCGTCACCGACATCGACCACGGCGGCGAGGTCGCCGTTCCCGCCGGGTGGAGCGTCTTCGTCCAGATCTACCGCAGTGCCGACGACGAGCCGTTCGACTGGGCCGCCCTCGAGAGCTTCGGTCCGGACGACATCGACGCCCTCACCTATGTCGACGAGAACTCCGACGGGGTGGCCGCGCACCAGGCTGCCACGGCGGCGACCCGGTTGACCGGGCTGCGCCGGCTGGAGATCCACAGCCGCGCACTGGCGGAGTCCCCGAGCGAGGCGATGACGACATTGCGCCGGTTGACCTGGCTGAGGGTCCTGAGACTTTCGACGTTCGACATCGACGAGCTGTCCGATGCTTCGCTCGGCGCGCTGAGCGAGGCCCTGCCGGACACCGTCATCAACGATCACTGGAGTGGACTTTCCGATGCCTAGAAACGACGCGCCCCGACGCGGCACGAGGCAGCAGTCGCGCCGTGTGGACCCCGCGGCGGGTACCACCGGGGAGCCTGTGCAGACCGGTTCGCTGCGGGCGCGGGCCATCAGCGAGATCCGGTCACGCATCCAGACGGGTGCGCTGGCTCCGGACCACACCTTCTCCGAGGTGACCATCTGCGAGGAACTCGGTATGAGCCGGGCGCCGGTCCGTGAGGCCCTCATCGCGCTCTCCTCCGGTGGATGGCTCGAGCCGCTGCCGCGGGCCGGCTGGCAGGTACGCGCCCTGACGCTCAACGAGGCGCGGAACCTCATGGCCGTCCGCGCGGCCCTCGCACCCGCCGCCGCTGCCGCCGCCGCGCGCAGGGCGCCTCATGAGGACGAGGCCGTAGCCGCACTACAGGGCTACTGTGACATCCAGGCGAGCGACGGACCCGTCGACGAGGCAATTGTCGCCATGTACCGTTGCCTCAGGCGGATCGCGCGCCTGTCGGGCAACCTCGAGTTCGACCGCTGTCTGGAGGACGTGCTGTCCAGGCTCGTTCGCTACTACCTCCTGGCACCGGTCCAGGAGGCGCTGCGGAGCGAGTCGATCCCGATCCATCCGGTCGTGGCGGCGGTCCTCGCCGGGGACACCGACGCCGCTCACGATCAGATGCTCGGTTTCGTCACCCGGGACCAGCGGCGACTCACCGAGGCGATCATCGACAGCGACCTCGTCCAGTCCGTGAAGTTGACACTGCCGTCGGGACACACACCCACCCGGAGAAGAGACAGTGCCTGAGGAGCCGGACCCATCCGAAGGTCCGAACGTGGTCCCCATCGATTCCTACCGTCGGGCCAGGACCCCCGGCGCGAAGACGGCGAGGCGGGGCCCGATGACAGTTCCCGGCCGCTGGGGCTGGGACCGGTACGGCCCGAACTCCGCGTGCCGCAACGACATCGACTGCCCACCCGACAAGATCTGTGAGCACGGCCGCTGCGTATGAGCCCTGTCCCGCTGCCGCTGCTCAGCGGCACGTGCGTCGGCGTCGTTCACCGCACATCTCGTGGCGCGCGCCGGGGTCCTTTCCGGCCGCTCTGACGGGCCTGATGCCGATCTGGGACGCTGGGGCGCAGGCGGCGGCCGTCCCGTCCGTGCGGAGCCTTACGCACTGCCCGTGGGCACGCGCCGACGCCGCCGGTCCACCGAGGGGGCGGTGAACCGGCGGCGTCGTCTTACCGTGGTGGTCAGTGTCTGGTCAGCTCAACCGACGGTGCGGTAGGCGTCGATCAGCGTCTGGGTGACGCTGTTGCCCTTGGTGTCGACGGCCGTGGCACGGAACGACACCGGGCCAGGGGTCTTCGGCTGGGTCAGTGTCACGGACCGCTCGGCGCCGGCCGCACCGTGGACCGCTGTGCTCTTCCAGATGTGCCCGCCGTCGTAGGAGACCTTGACGGCCAGGGACTTGAGCGCGCCCGGGGCCGCCGCAGCGCCCTGGACCACCAGCGGGACCGTGATACGGGTCCCAGCCTTGGCGGTGCTGTCCAGGCCGAGTTTCGGGGTGAACCGGACGACGGACAGCGGCATGGTGGCGTAGGCGTCGGGCGAGGGGCGCAGAGTGAAGTCCCAGACCGCGGAGACGCGGGTGCCCACGCGGTACACGTCGGCCTTGCGGGTCGCGTCCATGCTGAGCCGATAGCGGGCGGTGCGGTTGCTCAGTCCACTGCGGCCTTCGAGCGTGTCGCACAAGTCCTGCTTCTCGTCGAGGAGGACGGTGTCGCCCATGGTGAACCGGGTACGGTACGCGGCTTCGGAAGATCCGAGGTAGCCCGTGTGGCCGGAGCCGTCGCTGAACAGGGGCACGCAGATCCCGTAGTTGGACTTCACGTACTCTCCGCCGTAGCCCTCGGGCAGGGACGGGCCGAACACGGCGGTGTCGAAGTTCTTCTCCCGGTAGGAGCGGCCGGGCTGGTAACGGCGGTACTCACCCTCCCAGGACCCCAACAGGGAATCGGCCTTGGTACCGACGGCCGTAGCCAGTTTCCAGCGCAGGCCCCCTTCCGCCGACAGGTAGGTGACCGCTGAGCCGTACGGCGCCTTCCGCGCGACTCCGGCGAGTTCGGGAACGTTGATGACCTCCTCCCAGCCGGGTACGGTCCAGGCGGCGCTGGGCGTGACCCGGGCGCCCGCCGGGACGGGCCCCGTGGCGGTGACGACCTTCGCCAGGCCACGTGCGGAGACGGTTCGGTTCAGGCCGGTGAACATCGATCCCCTGTGGGTGACGACGAGGCCGTACAGCGGATCGTTGGCTCCGCGCTGCCAGATCCCTCCGTACTGGACGACGAAGTCCTTCGAAGGGGCGGACGGCCCGGCCTGGGCCACCCGGACGGCGTCGTAGTCGTCCGCGATCAGACCGTTGTAGTACCCGGTCCCGGGGGTTCCGGCCGCGAAGAGCAACTGCGAGCTGCGCAGACGTGCCCGTGCGTCGGGCGCGGTGACGCGGATGGGCTTGGCGGTGCGGGCGTCGAGGGTCAGCGCGCGGTCCTTGCCCATCACCAGCCGGGGCGTCACCAGCCAGGACAGCTCGGAGCGGCTCCCGTTGTCTTCCTCCATCATGGTGTCCACCGTGTAACGCCCCTTGGGCAGCCGGACGGTGACGACGCCGTCGCCGTCCTTGTCGCCGTAGTCGTAGGGCAGGTACAGCCGGGGCCGGTCCAGGCCGGCGACGGCCAGAGCGGTGTTCTTGGCAGGCTTTCCGTCGCGACCGACGACCTTCAGGGTCAGCGTGTACGACGGCACCTCGCGCACGACCCCGACGGGGATGCGCGTCGTCTGCCCACCGCCCTTGGCGGTCACCGAGGCGGACCAGAGCCCGTCGGCCAGTCCGCCGACGCGTGTGTCGGCCGTGACGGTGGCGTCCGCTGTGCCGCCGACCGGGATGGTCAGCCGCGCCGGCGAGACGCTGAACAAGGCCGCGGACGTGGTGCGACCGCTCGGGCCGACCGGATCAGCCACCGAAAGGTCGAGAGTGACCGGCCGGTCGCTGAGGTTGCTGTAGGTGAGGGTGCGACGGACCGGCTGGTCGTCACCGTGCGGCCACTGCTGGACACCGAGATCGAGGGAGGCGGGCTCGGCGCTCACCTGCTGCCGGATGGCCCGGGTGAGATCGACACGGCCGGCCCCTGCCGCATAGGCGCTCTGCCCGGCGAGCGGCTTGGCGGAGGCCATCACGGCGGCCTTGAGGCGGGGACCGGTCCAGTCCGGATGCTGCTGGGCGACGATGGCGACGGCACCGGCCGCCGCCGGGGTGGCCATCGAGGTGCCGGAATAGACGACATAGCCGGGGATCGGCCCCTCGCCCCCCGGGCTGTGGGCGGCCCTGGCCGCGACGATTTCCACGCCGGGTGCGGACAGGTCGGGCTTCATGGCGTTGTCGGCGGTCGGCCCTCGGCTGGAGAAGTCGGCGAGGCGGTCGTCGCGGTCCACGGCGGCCACGGTGAGCGCCGACTCCGCGGAGCCCGGAGAGCCGACCGTGGCGTCGTCGGGCCCCTCGTTGCCCGCGGCGATCGTGAACAGGGTGCCGGAGGACTTCGACAGGCCGTTCACCGCCTGCTCGACCGGGTCCACGCCGATGGTGTCCGTGCCGCCCAGGCTCATGCTGACGATCTTGGCATTCTGCTCCACGGCCCACTGCATGCCGGCGATGATCCCCGAGTCCGAGGCGGTGGCGCCGTCGAAGACCTTGCCGACGAGCAGCCGTGCGCCGGGCGCGACGCCCATGTACTTGCCATCGCTCCTGGCACCGGACCCGGCGATGATGGAGGCCACATGCGTGCCGTGCCCGTCGGTGTCGTCCGTGGTGCCGCTGCCGCTGAAGTCCTTGGCCTTGAGGACGGCCCCCTTCAGGTCGGGGTGCGTGGCGTCGATGCCGGTGTCGAGGACCGCCACGTCGACGCCCTTGCCGTCATAGCCAGCCTTCCACGCCACCGGCGCGCCGATCTGGACCGGGCCGCCCCCGGGATCGGGGTCGCCCGCCTTCCTGGTCACCGTGAGGACGCGGTCCGCGGGGAGTTTCCTGCGGCCGTCCAGCCAGACCCGGTCGATGCCGGGAGCGGTCTGCAGGGCACCGGCCCGACCGGCTGGACGGTCGGTCAGCGCGGCCAGGACCCGCCCGATCCGCGCCTTGGGCGCGGTGATCGACTCCCCGCGCACCGCGGGCAGCCGGCGTTGGACATCGGCGTCGGCGGAGCGCAGTGCCTGCCGGGCGTCGCCCTGCGCGGCGCCCTTCCGGTACGTCACGATCAGCGGCAGGGTTCGCCTGTGCGCGTCGTCGTAGTCGGCGGCGGCGAGCCCCGTCACGTCGAACAGCCTCCGGTCCAGACGGCCTTCGGCCAGCAGGCCGACGACATCCACGGGAGTCACATACGTGTGACCGGCGAAGCGCCGCACGGACACCGGTATCCCGGCACGTCCCGGGCCGGGCCTGACCTCCGTGACCCTGCCCCTGGCGTCCAGTGCCGCCGTGTCCCCGGTGATCAGCGTGATCCGCTCGACGGTACGGCCCACCGCGCCCCGCACAGACGGCGGAGCCCCCGCACTGCCGTCAGCTCCTGGCCCCGGCACAGCTGTCGCGGGCAGCGCCCCGCCGACCATGCCCAGCAGGGCTGCGGAGGCGACACCCGCACAAACCGCCCTGCGTATCGTTCCTCTTCTGCTTCCGCCTTCCCACGCCACCCCATCGATTCCCTTCCGGACAGGCCTGTGCACCACAGGACATGCGGGGATGTCACGGTCCGCCCGCTGGCGACCGCCGGGTCCGACTCTTGCCTGGGAAGACAGCCCCGCACCTCACCCGAACGGCCACGCCTTCTCGTCCGATCGGTAGATGACACAGACGGTCCAGGAGGGGAAGCTGGTGAGGGCGTGTCAGCGAAAACGTACGAGTGGTCGGCGAAGGCGGCTCCGGTGTGCGCTCCGGTGCGCTGCGCTGCGGTGCGCTCCGGTCGACGAGATCCGCGCCGGGGCGGGCTCACTCCGTCGGCAGCAGGCCGGCTTCATGCGCGAGGATCGCGGCCTGGACACGGTTGGCACAGTCCAGCTTGGTCAGGATGTGCCGCACATGCGTCTTCACGGTCCCCTCGCCCAAGTAGAGCCTTCTGCCGATCCCGGCGTTGGACAGCCCGAGGCCGACCAGGATGAGCACCTCCTGCTCGCGGGCGGTCAGCACCTGTAACAGCCGTCGTGCCGCGGCGTGCCGTCGCCCATGGGTGAGCACGTACTGTTCGATCAGGTCCCGGGTGACGCGGGGGGAGAGGATGGCATCGCCGCGCGCGGCGATGCGTACCGCCTGGATGAGTTCCTGAGGGCCGGTGTCCTTCAGCACGAAGCCCGTGGCGCCGGCCTGAAGCGCGCGGGTGATGTACTCGTCCTCACCGAACGTGGTGAGCATGACGACCTGTACCGACGAGGCGAGGGTGGCCAGCCTCTCGGCGGCGGCGAGGCCGTCCACGCGGGGCATCCGGATGTCCATCAGCACCACGTCGATGCGATGGCTGACGGCGAGGTCGACCGCCTCGGCTCCGTCGGCGGCCTCCGCGACCACCTCGATGCCTTCGGCGCGGGTCAGGACCAGGCGCAGGCCAGCCCGCATCAAGGCTTCGTCGTCGGCCAGCAGGACTCGGATCGGCACGGTCGGATCATCGCTCATAGACGTCGCACCCTAGGGATATTCAGTGACATCGTCGTCGATGTCGTATTCACTCATGACGGTCAGACGGTCCTCGCGAAAGCAGAACCGGACGATCCGGACCTGTACTTGCCAGTCCTGCACGTAGACACAGGAGTCGCGGGAAGGGGTGGGTGACTCCACGAGCCGGGCGGCGAGCCGCGCGATCGGGTCGTCCTGGCCGGCGATGTCGGTCACTTCCTCCCGGGTCATGCCGAGCTTCACCGTCTCGGACAGGGGGGCAGTCACCGTCTTCCGGTACTCCGCGAAGGACCAGGGCATCACAGAGAGCGCTACGGAGATCAGCGCCGCGACGCCGACCAGGCAGGCGGCGAGCACCGCGCTCGTGCCCTGGCGCGCCCAAAAGCCGAAAGGCGTATGCGGCCTGGCGGTTCGAGCCGTCGTGGCCGGTGCGACCCGATCGTCGAGGGCTGCCTGGTTCCGCTGGTCCCCCCGGGTGCCGGGAACGGCCCCTGTGGGCTCGCGCAGGGGCAGTTCGGCGCTCATCCGGAAACCACCGTCCTCGGTGGGCCCGGCGGAGAAATCCCCACCGAGCAGGGCCACCCGCTCCTGCACGCCGACCAGTCCCATTCCGGTACCGGGCGCGAGCGGGGTCCTGCCGGACGGCGGTGGGTGACCGCTTCCGTTGCGGAGCTCGACGCGGACGGTGTCCCGGTCGCGCTCGACCACGACCGTGACGTCCGAACCGGGCGCATGCCGGTGCACGTTGGTCAGGCCCTCGCGGACGACGCGGTGCACGGCCCGTCGCACAGGAGCAGCGACGTCGGACAGGTCGGCTCCCTGCCACGTCAGGCCGATGTCGACGCCCGCCGATCGGGATTCCTCGATCAGCCGCTCGATATCCGAGCGAACACCGGTCTCCTCGGCCGGCTGCAGCGTCGCGGCCTCGCGGCCCGGGGTCCGCAGGATGCCGAGGATCAGGCGCAGTTCCCGCATCGCCGTCTGGGCCGTACCGCGGATCAGAGCAGCCTCGCCGCCGCCCTTGCCACCGTCGATACGCGCCTCTTCGGCCGATGCCAGTTCCAGAGCTCCCGCGTACTGAGAGATCAGGCTGAGCCGGTGGCCGAGCTGGTCGTGCATCTCCTGGGCTATGCGGGACTGTTCCTGGAGACGGGCCGTCGCCTGAGCCAACCGGTAGTTCTCCTCCAGGAACAGCGCGCGCTCCCGAAGCCCACGGATCACGCGGTCCGCCGTTCCGAGCAGGGCTCGCACCCCGGCCGGCAACCCCAGGCAGACCAGGGCCGTGAGCAGGTGAAGCGCGGTCACCACGGAGGTCGGCATGGGGCTGGCGAGTACGGCTACGACGTAGCCGACCAGGGCGGCCACGCCCAGGACGGCGAACCGCCGCACCGCCGACCTGTGCTGCCCGCAGACCCTGAAGGCCGCCACCGCGACAGCGCTGCCCGCCACGGGCCACCAGCCGAGCAACGCGGTCGCGGCGATCACCGCGGCGGTCGGCGACCACAGTCGGAGCAGTGTGGTGAGGACCGTACCGCCCACGTACACCCAGGCCAGAGTCGCTTCCGAACGGGAGCCCGTCGGCGTCCATTCAGGACTGATCCACTGTGTGGCCGCGGCCCATGTGACCAGCGCGACCAAGCCGAGCAGCCCTGTCTCCCGCACGCCCCGTTCCATCGGTCGCGCGCCCGGAGACGCCAGAGCCTGAGTCTCCCGCACGATGCGGGATACGCTCGCCGGCCGCCCATCGTTCACCACCGGGCCAGGAAACCCCTGGGTTCCGCAGGATCGCGGATGCCGGTCTGTGATCCTCGGGCGGGTGACACGCTCCGGGGACGGGAAGAGCAGGTACTCCCGGTTGGCGGGCGGCCGGGGTGCTTCGAGAGCCACGGTCCGAGCATTCCCGTATGCAGCGGGGAGTGCGGAGACCTCGTCAACCAGCGAGCGTGCGAGAACCCATTCCTTCCCGTCCCACTCAGTCAGGGACGGTCGGGCGCGAACGCGGTCGGCCTCCCCGCAGTCCGTCCACGTGGCTCACACGAAAACAGTCGTCGCCGCCCTCACTCGCCCGACAGCACCGCCTGCGCGGCGGTGCGCGCCTCCTCGGCCGTGTCCGTCGCACGGGCGGCAGCCGCGGCCCGCTCGCACTGCGCCAGCGTGTACTTCGCCAACGTCCCCCGCACATACGGGATCGAGGCCGCGCCCATGGACAGGGAGGTGACCCCCAGACCGGTCAGCACACACGCGAGCAGCGGATCCGAAGCCGCCTCGCCACAGACACCGCAGCTCTTGCCCTCGGCCTTCGCCGCCTCGGCGGACAGCGCGACCAGGTCGAGCAGCGCGGGCTGCCAGGGGTCCTGCAGCCGGGAGACCGCGCCCACCTGCCGGTCGGCCGCGAACGTGTACTGCGCGAGGTCGTTGGTCCCCAGCGAGAGGAACTCGACCTCCCGCAGGATCGACCGCGCCCGCAAGGCGGCGGACGGAATCTCCACCATGGCACCGAACTTCGCCCGCAGCCCCGCCTCACGACACGCGTCGGCGAACGCCCTGGCATCCGTGCGGTCGGCGACCATCGGCGCCATGACCTCAAGATGGACCGGCAGGCCTTCCGAGGCTTTCGCCAGCGCCTGCAGCTGCGTCCGCAACACCTCGGGGTGGTCGAGAAGCGTTCTCAGACCGCGCACACCGAGAGCGGGATTCGGCTCGTTCGCCGGAGTCAGGAAGTCCAGCGGCTTGTCGGCGCCCGCATCGAGGACCCGCACCACCACACGCCCCTCGCCGAAGGCCTCCAGCACCTGGTGGTAAGCCTCGACCTGCATCTCCTCGGACGGCGCCTGACTGCTGTCGTCCAGGAACAGGAACTCCGTGCGGAACAGCCCTACACCCTCTGCTCCGGCCTCCACCGCGGCCGACACGTCGGCCGGACCACCGATGTTGGCGAGCAACGGCACCCTGTGCCCGTCGGAGGTGGCACCTGGGCCGGTGGAAGTGGCCAGTGACTCCCTCCGCGCGGCGGCCTCGGCCGCCATCCGCTCCTTCTTCTCCTCGCTCGGATTCACGAAGATCTCTCCGGTGCTGCCGTCCACGGCGATCACCGTGCCCTCGGCGAGCTCACCCGCTCCCGGCAGCGCCACGACGGCCGGAACCCCGAGGGCACGCGCGAGGATTGCGCTGTGACTCGTCGGTCCGCCCTCCTCGGTCACGAAGCCGAGCACCAAAGAGGGGTCGAGCAGCGCGGTGTCCGCCGGTGCGAGATCCCGGGCGACGAGGACGTACGGCTCGTCGCTGTCCGGCACGCCGGGCATGGGAACCCCCAGCAGCCGGGCGACGATACGATTCCGCACGTCGTCGAGGTCGGCCACCCGCCCGGCGAGGTACTCACCCGCACCGGACAGCAGAGCGCGATACGCGGCGAACGCGTCGCAGACCGCGCGCTCCGCACTGCTGCCGACCGTGATCCGGCGCTCCACATCGGCCATCAGCTCGGGGTCCAGGGCCATCAATGCCTGCGCTTCCAGGACCGCTTGGGCCTCACCGCCGGCCAGGTCGCCGCGCGCGAGCAAATCGGCGGCCACCGCCTCCACGGCCTTGTGAGCGCGCCCACGCTCACGTTCCGCGTCTTCCGCCCGTATCTGCTTCGCGGGCGGCTCCAGCACCGCCGTTCCCATGTGCCGAACCTCGCCGATCGCCACACCGTGGCTCACGCCGACGCCTCGCAGCGGTGTTTCCATGTCACGCTCTCCGATCAGTGCGGCAGGTCCCGCTGCCGCGGTGGTGTGCGACTCACACGCGGTCGTGTCTGGACGCGACCGTTGTCATTGCCGACCGAAAGGCTCGTCGTCGGCTTTCGCTTCGTCGTCCTCATGGGCGTTGGAGAAGGAATCGGCCGTGGCTTCCAGCGCCACGACCGCGCAGATCGGGGACTGGCCCGCGGTCGACAGCTGCGGGGTCCACCGGACCACGGAATGTCCTCGGGTCATGAAGGCGTCTTTGCTGACCCGCAGTTCGAAGCCTGCACCGGTCAACCACACGCCCTCGATGCCGAGATGGCCACACGCCAGAGCCGTACTCGTCGGCCACAGACAGAAGTCAGCCCGGAGAGAGATCAGCTCCCAAGGGGTCCGTGAGGCCGGAGGCGTTGCGGACCGGCCGGGTCAGGTTCGGGCGATCAGCTTGATCTCGTGCAGCACCTGGGCGACTTTGTTGATCGTCTTGACCGGCAGGCCGACGACGAAGCGCACCGGATGATCCTGGGCGTCCGACCGGAGCTTGGCAGGCAGCCGGTTGAGGCGACCTCGGAAATCCCGGGTGTACTGCCCTATGACCAGTTCCCTGGGCATCATGGTGGTTTTCTTGCAGTTGTCACAGATGATCGTGAGCAGGCAGCCGTGGACGTAGGTCAGCAGATGCAGTTGTTCTCCGCCACAAGTGCATTCCAGATACGTGGCTTCCGTGCTCTCGATCATTGTCGGCTCCTTGGCTTCCTCAAAAGCTCACCGCGCCCGTCGGGCAAGTAGTGCAGCAGTCGATCGGGTTGGGGCGGGCGACGGTTAGCGGCATGAGCAGCCGGGCTTCTGCCGTCAGCTGGCAGGCGTACCTGGCGCGTGAGGTGAGTGACGCATTCAGCCCCAACGATACGCTCACGGACGCCAGACCTCACCCACACGTCACATCTGTGAGTACTCATTTCACGTACGTGAAAATAGTCCCATGCCGGTCCACCCTTGTCCAGATCCGCGTCCACGCCCGCGTCCATGTGGGAGGGGAACTGCACGTGAGTCCACAGCGGGGCGGGAAGCACGAGTAAGTCCTGGGCGGAACCACCCCCTGGTCGACTGTGCAACAATCTGGACAGATGTGACGATGGCGAGGCGAGGGGGTGGACATGCCGGCATCCCGTGAGCGCGACATGTTGGCCAAGGCAGCACGGCTCTACTACCTGGACAACTTGTCGCAGCAGCAGGTGGCCAGTGCTTTGGGTGTCAGTCGCTCGAACGTCTCACGCATCCTCACGGCCGCCCGGGAACAGGGGATCGTGGAGATCCGCATCAACGATCCGGCCGGACGCGATCTGGATCTGGAAGAGCGGCTGCAGAGCGCGTTCGGAGTGTCCTCCTGCCGCGTGGCCTCCGTGCACACGGACGAGTCGGCGCTGGCCAAGGTAGGGGATCTGGCGGCCGCCTGGATGCTGGACACGGTCAAGCCCGGCAGCAGCATCTCGCTCTCCTGGGGCAACACGCTCCAGGCCATGGTGCATGCCGTCCCCTCCGGACAGGAGCTCTCGGTGGAGATCCTCCCCCTGGTGGGCGGACTCTCCTCCGTGGCCTCGGAGATCACCGGCGAGGAACTGGTCCGGCAGCTGGCCGACCGCCTGGGCACCACCTATCAGCGACTCCATGCGCCCGCCCTGCTGGAGGCCAAGGCATCGCGGGACACGCTGATGACCGAGCCGGCCATCGTGAATGTGCTGCACGCCGGTCGCGAGTCCGCTGTGGCCTTCCTCGGTATCGGTGCCATGGGGGTGGGTTCCTCCGCGGCGATCATCGAGTCGCTCCACCTGAGCGACCGCGATCGGGCGGCCTTCGAAGCGGCGAAGCCGGTGGGCGATGTGTGCGCCCGGTTCTTCGACGAGGACGGCAACCCGGTGCACGGAGCGGTCGAGGACAGGGTGCTGGCCATCTCGCTCGAAGACCTCCGTCGGATACCCACGGTGGTGGGGCTGGCCGCGGGCGTGGAGAAGGTCCGGGGAGTGCTCGGTGCGCTGCGCGGACGCTATGTGGACGCCCTCATCTGTGACGCCCCGCTGGCAGAGGCGTTGCTTGCCTCGGCCTGAGCGAAGCCGGCATCCGCATCCCGCCCGTGGCGTGCCCCCGCATGCGAACCGGGACGGCACGCTGCCGCCACGTCCACCGGCAGTCAGGGCACGGACAGTGTGGACGGGCGGCAGCGCGTTCATGGGGCCACCGGGTGGCCGGGGCGTCTGCTGACTGATCGTCGGGGCTCCTGGATGAGCGGCGGGATCACCGCCGTCCGAACCAGTTCGGGTCGTCCAGGCGCCGCTGGACCGCGTTCAGCAGACGCGCGGCGTCCGCGCAGTCACCGACGCGGTGATCGACGGTGAGACCGACCCGGCAGCGGGTGCGCACCCCGACTCCGTCACCGACGGGGACGACGTGCGGGGCCACCGCACCGACCGAGAGCGCGGTCGCCTGGGGCGGGTTGAGCAGTTCCTGGAAGGCGTCGACACCCAGGGCGCCCAGGTCGTGCACGGTGGTGGTGGCGGCGGTCAGGTACTCCACCGGCACCTTGCCGCTGCGGGCATGGTCGGCCACGCGCCCGAGTCGCGCGTCGAGCTCCTCGACCGTGAACCGGTCCGGGTCGACCAGGACCGGGGCGACCGGGCCGTGCTCGGTGTCCACCATCAACCCGACCGCCACGTCGGACCATCCCTCGCTGCCCTCCCCGGTCCACCGGGCGTTGAGCGGGCTGTCCCGCAGGGCATCCGCGTACGCCCGTACGATCAGGCTGAGCCAGCCGCACCGGCCGCGACGCTCCGCCACCGCCTCGAGGTCCAGGTCACGGAAGACGACTGCCTGGGGAATGGCGGCGCTCGCGCTGGTCTGGCGGGCGACAGCCCTGCGGGACCTGTGCCGCGAGGCTGGTGCACCTATGCCTGCCGGTGCGCCGTTGGTGGCTGACGGGCTGGGGGGCACGTGGGCTGCGGGCGCCACGAGAGGGGAGGTCCCGGCCTCGACGTCGACCACTCTGATGATCCCGCCCGGTCCCGTGCCGTTGAGGGTCGTGAGGTCCACGCCGAGTTCCACCGCCCGGCTCCGGGCGAGCGGCACGGCCGACACGACGGTCGACAGGGACAGCGGCGGAGCCGGCGTGGTGGCGAGCGCCGCCGGAGCGGGCGAAGGCACCTCCGCCTCGGCCGGTCCGTCGAGGAGGTCGCCCAGCAGGTCGTCCGCGTCGCTGGTGAGGTAGGCGATCGGCTCGCCGACAGCCACCACATCGTCGGGCTGAGCCACGAGTCGGGCCAGGATTCCGTCGACGGGAGATTCGACCTCCATGTCGACCTTGTCGGTCGCGACCTCGCACACCACGTCGCCGGCGCGGATCTCGTCGCCCTCCGCCTTGTGCCAGGTCAGGAACGTGCCCTCCTCCATCGTCATGGACATCTTGGGCATGACCAGGGGTATCTCAGCCATCACCACGACCTGACCAGGCGGGTGGCCTCGGCCACGATGTCCGGGATCTGGGGCACGGCCGCGCGCTCCAGCTGGGGAGCGTAGGGGATCGGCACGTCGAGGCCGCTGAGGCGGCGTATCGGAGCCCGGAGGCGGCCGAACGCGTCCGAGTCGGCGATCAGTGCGGCGATCTCCGCCATGTAGCCACAGGTCCGGGGGGCTTCCTGGACCAGCAGGGCGCGCCCGGTGGCCGCCACCTCCGAGATGATCGTCGCCTCGTCCAGGGGGACGAGGGTGCGTGGGTCGACGACGGTTGCGGTGATGCCTTCCTCGGCGAGCAGCTGCCGGGCGGCTTCCTCGGCTCGGGAGACCATGATGCCGGTGGCCACGATGGTGAGGTCCTGGCCCTGTCTGCGGACCGCCGCCCGGCCCAGGGGGATCCGGCCGGCGCCTGCGGGCACCGGGCCGCTCTGCTTGTACAGCAGCTTGTGCTCCAGGACGATGACCGGGTTGGGGTCGTCGATGGCGGCCAGCAGCAGGCCCTTGGCGTCCGCCGGGGTCGCGGGCATGACGACCTTCAGTCCGGGGACGTGGGCGAACCAGGCCTCCAGGCTTTGGGAGTGCTGCGCGGCGGCGCCGGTGCCGGAGCCGGTGGGGGCGCGCAGCACCATGGGGACGCGGGCCGCGCCACCGAGCATGAAGTGGATCTTCGCGGCCTGGTTGGCGATCTGGTCCATGGCCTGGGCCGTGAAGTCGGAGAACTGGATCTCCACGATGGGCCGCATGTCAGCCAGCGCGGCGCCCACCGCCGCGCCCACGATGCCGAGTTCGCTGATCGGGGTGTCGCGCACGCGCTCCTCGCCGAAGCGGTGCACCAGGTCGCCGGTGACGCCGAAGGCGCCTCCGTAGATGCCGATGTCCTCGCCGAGGACGAAGACGCGGGGGTCGGTCTGCATGGCCTCGGCGAGGGCCTCGCGGACCGCCTCGGCGTAGGTGAGGGTGCGCTCGGACGGGTCGGCCGACTGCCGCGCTGTCGTCGCGGCAGCCGGGATCGGGAGTGCGGTGGTCATGTGCAGGTCTCCGATGAGTCAGACGGCGTAGACGGCGGAGGTGAGTTCCGCGGCGCTGGCGTCGGGGGCGGCGTTCGCCGTGCGTACGGCCTCGCGCACGGCGTCGCGAGCGTCGGCCTGGCACTGCTGTGCCTCGGCCTCGGTGAGGGTGCCGCCGTCGAGCAGGGTGGCGGTGTAGCGGGCGATCGGGTCACGGTCACGCCACTGGTCGATCTCCTCGCGCGTGCGGTAGAGGTTCTTGTCGCTCTTGGAGTGGCCCTTCCAGCGGTAGGTGAGTGCCTCCACGAAGGTCGGGCCACCGCCCGCGCGGGCCCGCTCGACGGCGGTGCGGACGACCTCCTGCACCGCGGCCACGTCGTTGCCGTCGACGGTCACGCCGGGGATGCCGTAGCCGGCGGCGCGCTCGGCCAGGCGCTCCACGCGGAACGCCCGCTGGACGGACATGGACATCCCGTAGTTGTTGTTCTCGCAGATGAACACCACGGGCAGGTCCCAGATGGCGGCGAGGTTGACTCCTTCGTGCCAGGCGCCCTCGTTGACCGCGCCGTCGCCGAAGAAGCTCAGCGCCACCCGGTCCTCGCCGCGCAGCCGGCTCGCCAGCGCGGCACCGGCGGCGATGGGCACGCCTCCGGCGACGATGCCGTTCGCGCCCAGGTTGCCCGTCGCCACGTCGGCGATGTGCATCGATCCGCCCCGGCCGCGGCAGTAGCCGGTCTCCTTGGCGAGCAACTCGGCCATCATGCGGTCGAGTCGGGCGCCGCGGGCGATGCAGTGTCCGTGGCCGCGGTGGGTGGAGGTGATGTAGTCACCGTCGCGCAGTTCGGCGCAG
Source organism: Streptomyces sp. MB09-02B (assembly GCF_033794485.1). Lineage (NCBI taxonomy): Bacteria > Bacillati > Actinomycetota > Actinomycetes > Kitasatosporales > Streptomycetaceae > Streptomyces > Streptomyces sp. MB09-02B. Next base: position 24,700 of record NZ_JARGEE010000003.1, on the reverse strand, counting down.
GCACCGACCGGCACGGCCTCCTGACCGATCGACAGGTGCATGGTGCCGTGCATCATGCCGCGGGCGAAGAGGTCGTCGACGGCCTCCTCGAACCGCCGGATGGTCCACATCGTGGTGAGAGCGGAACGGGCCGCCTCGGCGTCCTTGATCAGGTCCATGCTCACGTTCTCCTCACGCAGCCAGAGAGTCGGTCGGCGCCCCAACCGGCAGGTCGATCCGCTCCCCCGCCAGCAGCCGGTCCTGCAGACGCCGCAGCGTCGCGATCATGGTGCTCTGGTCGATCCGCACGTCCTGCCGGGTGAGCACGGTCCCGGCCGGGACGTCCCGCACCACCTCGGCGCCGGCGGCGAGGCCAAGGGGCACCAGAGCCTCGGCCGCCGTCACGTCCGCGCTCTCGGCGAGGCCGTACACCGTGGAGCCGCCGATGCCGTCGACCCGTTCGCCCGCCCTCAGGTCCCGCTTGGCGACCGCGACCACCTCGGCGTTCCACACCGTCGGCGCGAGGCTCGGGACGCGGTCCAGCACCGCCTCGGCGACGGAGAGCGGGGCCTCGACACTGGCCAGGTGGTAGGGCCGGTAGAACGAGTAGTAGGGCCCCTCACCCATTCCGAGGTACTCCATCTCGGCGGTGACGACCGGGTCGTCGCTGTGACCGATGACGAACACACCGGGCGCGACGGGGCCGGTGCAGTAGTCCACCACGCCGGCGGCGGGAAGCACGCCTCCGTCCGTCTCCGGGCGGAACGTCTTGGCCAGGTCGGCTACCGTCGAGTGGGGACCTGTCATGCCGCGCCGGCTGAGCCGGAGGTCCGTCGCGTTGGCCAGCGCCACCATCTCGATCATCGTCTTGGAGCCGTCGACGAAACTGGCCAGCATCTTCGGGTTCATGCCCTTGGCCGTGGCCTGATCAGCCAGCGCCTCGGGGGTGGCCGTCGGGTCGAGAGGGTTGTTCTTGCCCTTGCCGGCACAGACCACGCTGAAGCCGATGTCGCGCACGTAGTCCACCAGCCGCTTGCACTCCACCGGTTCGTCACCGCGGCAGACCGTGTACACGCGGCCCATGCGCTGCGCGACCGTCGACAGCAGCAGACCGATCGTCACATCGCACTCCACGTTGAGCAGTGCGATGTCCTTGCCCGCCAGCAGGCCGAAGAAGGCGACCGAGGCGCCGACGTCCGGCACACCGCTGGCGTCGACGATGATGTCGATCGGCAGCGAGACGAGGTCGAGTGCGTCGGTGACGACGACAGGCCTGCCTTCCCGCACCGCCGCGGCCCGCTCGCCGGCCGTACCGCCGCTGAGTGCCTGGCCCCGGTCCGAGCGCTTGAACGCCTCGTGGCCGCGTTCCGGGTCGATGTCGGCGATCGCGGAGATCTCCATGCCCGGGATGTGCGCCACCTGCGCGACGAAGCCGAGTCCCATCTGCCCAGCGCCCACGAGGCCCACCCGGACCGGTCGGCCGAGCTCCTGCTCCCGCTCCCGCAACTGATCCCTGTAGCTCATGCTCCGGTCCCTTCCTGCCGCCCAGCCGGGTGTCCGACCCATGAGGCGCATTTGCACATTCGTGCATTCGATATGCACGTTGGTGATTTATTTGGTAGCACGTGTGCGGCTCCCAGGGCAAGGCCTGAACCCGCACGGGACCGCGGGCGGGTGGCGGTGACCGCCGATCAGTGATTGACGTGAACATGTCAGCTCACTGCAACCCTCTGATCACACGTCAACTCGCCGAAGCGCCAACGGAGCGGAAAGTCGGCGGAGTGACGGGGTCCGGCGGGTCGAGACGAATGTGTCGCCAGGGAGAAGCCGGCCAGTCGCTGGGTCAACCGATGGCGCTCAGTGGGCCATTCACCCAAGCATCACGAACAGGAGGCCGATCGGCCCGCCGTCCGGGCAGTGCCCCGCTGCGGCAACCCGTCGCTCGCGCGTTGACGCGGTTCCATACCAGGGCCACAGCTGAACGCCGACGGGAAAGGAAGGCGACCCGCCCTGTCATGTGCGGTACCGACCGGGCACACCGGCGACCAGGGCCGACGGGGCCCCCGTCTCGGGAAGTGTCAGAGTTCCGCGGCCGTACACCGCTCCAGGCAGCACCCATGTATCTGCGGCGTTCACCTGGATCACCGCATGACCGAGCTCGCGAGGGTCGCATGTCGCCCGCTCCCCCACGGCGACCAGCTCGATCGGACGTTGCTCACCGTGTCGACCACATCCGCAGAGCGGGGCCGTGATCGACCGAGGCGCCGGATCGCATCCGGCGGTAGCGGTCGCGAGCGTCCTCGACCGCACGCGCCACGGCAGTCGATCCGGCCCGGGAGGACGCCGTGCTCAGCTGCCCGGTGAGCTGCGGGCGTTCGCGGAAGCGGGCCAGAACAGAAGCCCCCTGCATCACGAGGGCCCGTTCGACGACACTGTCACTCCGCCGTACGAGCAACAGCACCACGGCACCGCGGAGCCGCCCGGTGGCCCGGCCGGAGACGAGGGTGACACCCGCCCGGTGCTCCTGGGCGACGAGCTTGTTCACTGTGCGCATGTAGTAACGGTGCTGAGCCACGCTCGCCAGAAGCGAGAGCACGAAGCCGCCGAGCAGCAGCAGGGCCAGGGGCAGGTATTCCATGAGTCCTCTTCTCAGGGGCCTTCGGTTCCGGCCCCTCGTTCAGGAGGGGAGGGGACTGCCGGCCGCTTCTGTCCGTCACCCTCGGGGAGAAAGGGCGAGCGGACCGGCAGTCCCGGTATGCGGGGCAGGCCGAGGGAGGAGCGGTGGCGGACCTTCCTGGCCGCCACCGCATTGCGTATCCGATCGGGATTCCGGCCGCGCAGCCGGACCGTTCCGCAGCTCAGACACATCAACGCCGCCACCTCGGTGGTGACTTCGGTGGTGCCGAGACGGTAGGCGAAGCGAGGCGAGCCGAGCAGTGGCAGCGCCATGGATCCCTCGACGAGCGTCCCGCCGCAGTCGCGACAGGCATCCTCGGCCGGTCCGCTGTCATCAGGGGTGTTCATGGCGTACTACTCCTTCCCGTCTCCGTCGTCGCTTGTCGGCCACCCCTCGTACGACCTGTACGGGTCGCACGAGGCGCCGTGGCCGCGTCGCGTCCGCACCTCGGCCCAGCCGCACGTCACGCGCGGACGAGCCTCAGCTCGGTTCCCGGTGCGGGAACCTCGAGTGGCCCGTCGGCGTGCAGCGCTCCGGGCAGCAGCCCGGCAGCCGGATCGGGGTCCACGTAGACGACCACGTGACCCAGGGTCGTCAGGTTCTCCTGGGCGCGCTCCCCCACCGCGGTCAGGGTCAGCCGGGTCTCGCCGAGCCACAGCTCGTCACCCGGTCGAATCTCCTGGGCGGGGGGTTCGGCCGGCTCGTGCACCACGCTGAGGCTCTCCAGGTCGCCCGGTAGCGGTTCACCGAAGAGGATGAGGACGCCGCCGTTGATGAGGTCCGCGGCCTCGTCGCCGACGCGGAGGATGGTGCTCTGGTAGTAGAGGTCGTTCATCAGTACATCCCGAAGCTGACGAGCCAGGCAAGGGCCACGGCGAGGGGGGAGGTGATCAGACGGCTGAGCAGTACCGCCGGCGTACCGACCGCCACCGTCTCGGGTTTCGCCTCGCCGAGGGCGAGACCGACGGGGATGAAGTCGCAGCCGACCTGGCCGTTGATGGCGAACAGGGTGGGCAGAGCGTACTCGACGGGGATGGTTCCCGCCGCGATCTGTGTGCCCATCAGCACACCGATGATCTGCGCGATCGCCGCTCCGGGCCCCAGGATCGGGGACAGGAAGGGCAGCGCCACCACGGCGCCGAGGGCGATGAGACCGAGCGGATTCGAGGCGAGCGGCTTGAGGCCCTCACCCATCGCCTCGGCGACGCCGGTGTAGAGAACGAACCCCAGCAGCAGGCTGACGTACGCCATGAAGGGCAGGATGGTGCTGATCGTCAGGGTGATGGCCTGCCGGCCCGAGGCCAGCAGGGTGTTCACCGCGTAGCCGATCCCGGAACTGAACTTGATGAAGCCGTCGGAGATCCGGGAGAAGAGCCCGCCGCCTCCCGACGGCTGTGCCACGGCCACGGTGACCGGGTCCGTCGTCTCGTCACGGCTACCCTCGGCCGACGGCGTGTCCGGCGCCGCCGCCTCAGCACCGTCCTCCGTCTCCGTCCCCTCCTCGACGACGATGTCGTCCACTCCCACGTCGGAGACGAAGATGTCCTCGGTGATGTACTGCGCGAGCGGGCCGCCGGGCGCGCCGGGATACACGTCGATCGTGGGTATCCGCTTGCGCGGATAGACACCTATCCGCGCGGTGCCACCGCAGTTGATCACCGCACAGAGGACCTCTTCGTCGGGAACGGTGGTGCGGAACCCGTCGACGGCCTCCGCCCCGGTCAGGTCCGCGATCCGCTGTGCGACGGGGTGGACGCCCCCGCCCGTGACCGACAGCACTTTGTTTCGTGTCGCGGTGCAACGCAGCGTGAGTCCGTCGCCCCAGCCGCCCGAGCCCTTGCGGACGAACACCGAGGGGTAGGTGCGCGGGCTCTGCTCGGTGGTCGTCATCGTGTGCCTCCGGACACCGTGAGCACGCTGCTGGCGGTGCCCGTGGTGAATTCCTCGTCGAACTTGCGGAAGATCTCCGTGCGGCCGGTCCTCTTGATCAGGAAGAGGGTGATCCGCTCGGTGACGACACCCCTGATGAAGATCACCACGACGCCCGTGGCGAGGTAGTAGAGCGCCAGGGGCACGGTGGACAGCCCCAGCTTCTGCACGCCGCTGGCGATACCCAGCCAGACGAACAGCTCGCCGGCGTTGGCGTAGGGGAAGAACGAGGTCACCGGGTGGACGAAGGAGACCGCCGAGTCGTAGAAGGCCGGCTTGTACTTCTCGGGCAGGAACCTGCCGAACGAGTAGCACATCGGGTTGGTGAGCATCAGCACGGCGAGCACCGGCATGACGGTGTAGCGGGTGATCCACCAGCGCGAAGACCACTCGACGGCCCGAGTCACGCGCTTCTCGCCGACGAACGACACCAGCGCGTACATCGCGGTGAGCAGGACGATCAGCGTGGGGAGAATCCCGGTCACCAGACCGGTGAACTGCTTGCCGGCCTCGTTGAACAGGCCGATGAAGTGGGAGCCGACCCAGACTGCGCCACGAATGACAGGATTGTCACTCTCCTCGCCCTGGGGTGTCGACGCCGCCAGGGCTGCCGCGGCAACGGTAACCATCTCGGCCCTCCTCTCTGTTTCTGAGCGGGGATACGGAGGTCTCTGTCTCCGAGTGGGGATGCGGAGGCCGGTCGGAGCCCATGGCCCGTACGGCGGAGACGAGTAGGCGGCTCTGGTGGGGTGGGGAGCCGACGTGATCGGAATGCGAGGGGAGGAACGGGGATACCCAGCAGACGGGTTTGCACGTCTGCTCAGAGTTCCTCACCTCTGTTCGGTAGAGGTGTAGCACCGAGCGGCGGGGCACGACAAGATGTCGGCCCTAATTACGCTACGTAACAGCGGAGATAACTCGGCCCGCCAACCCGGCCCGGACCCACCCTCCAAGGGATGCCGCAGCCACCGCGGTCGGCCGTTTGCACATTGATGCAATCGTTCTTCACATCTGTCCATCGGCTGTGTAACGTGCGGCTTCACCCAGCCCCGGCCACGGCGAGCGTACTTGGCCGGAGAAATGAAGGAGAGCGCTGTGCCTGAGACCCGTGTCACGATCGCGTCCGAGGTAGGACTGCACGCCCGACCCGCGGCAACCTTCGTCCAGGCGGCCGCGAAGCAGGCGTGCCAGGTGTCCGTAGGCAGGGAGGAAACGGCGCTGGTGAACGCGAAGAGCATGCTCGCCGTGCTGTCCCTCGCTCTCCAACACGGCGAGGAGGTCGTCCTGCGCACCGAAGGCGCCGACGCGGAGGCCGCAATTGCCGGCCTCGCCGACCTCCTCGCCCGGGACCTCGACGCGGTGTCATGACGCGCGTTCCCCGCGGCCACCGCACCGCGCCGCTCGACGCACCGCCGAGGAAGCACCATGCCGACCGCACGTGATCAGCACCAGCTGGTGAAGGTAGCCCGCATGTACTACGAGGAAGGTCGCTCCCAGCAGGAGATCGCCCACGCCCTCAGCGTCAGCCGGCCCAACGTGTCCCGGATGCTCGCCGCAGCCAGGGAACGGGGAATCGTCGAGATCAGCATTCACGATCCGGCAGGGCGCGACCTGACCCTGGAGAGCGAGCTGCGCGCACGGTTCGGGCTGCGCGACTGCCGGGTGGCCGATGCCCTGGGAAGTGACCGCACGCTCGCCCACGTCGGGGACCTCGGAGCACGCTGGCTGCTGGAGACCATGCGGCCCGAGCAGCGCGTCGGGGTGTCCTGGGGGCGCACGCTGCAGGCGGTTGTGCAGCACGTCCCCGACGACGGCGGGCTCAGTGTCGAGGTGCTGCCCCTCGTCGGCGGCCTGTCCTCCGTGGACAGCGAGATCACCGGCGAGGAACTGGTACGGGACCTGGCCGCACGCCTCGGCGGCCGATTCCGCCACCTGCACGCTCCGGCCCTGCTCACCACGCCGGCGAGCAGACAGATCCTGCTCGCCGAGCCCTCAGTCCAGGACGCGCTCAAGGCAGCCGAACAGGTCGGCATCGCGCTGGTCGGCATCGGCAGTCACGGCATCGGCTCCTCCGCGGCGATCATCGACGCCCTGGCACTCGACCCGCGGGAAAGGGAAGAGTTCGACAGCCGCCAACCAGCCGGAGACCTTTGCGCGCGCTTCTTCGACATCGACGGACGACCGATTCCCGGTCCGGTCGAAGAGCGGGTGCTGGCCGTGTCCCTGGAGCAACTGTCGAGAATCCCGCTCGTGGCGGGGGTGGCGGCGGGGGCGGAGAAGGCCCGCGGCGTGCTCGGCGCCCTGCGCAGCGGTGCGGTCGATGTGCTGATCTCCGACAGTTCCCTCGCCCGCGCCCTGCTCCTCGCGTAAGGCCCCTCCGACATGCTCGGGACGAGGTTCAGGTCCTGGTGACCGAGGGGCGCCAGTAGGGGAGCCAGTCGTGCGCCGGGTGCTTCCGGCCCCGCGCTCGTACATCCGGGGCGTGGTTTCTTGGCCGAAGCAGCGGCTGTCCGCCACGTGATGCCTGCACGCATCGGCAAGGACCGGGATGTCTCTCACTCGCTGACGCGGATGATTCGGTGGCCGCGCCGCCGCGGGCCGCCGGGCGCCGGTCGCGTCCGAGACCCCCAGTCGGCCATATGCGGGAAGCAGCTCCCGTTGGGCAGCAGTTGATGGATGCCGCCACGAGCGATCGTCCCACCAACGCGGCTGCGGGGCACCAGGTGCCGAGGGCGCAGTATGCGGGCCGACGGGGTCGTGGTGTCGCGTCGACCGGCCGGGTCCGGCGACGTGCGCGAGCGCTGTCAGCGATCCAGCAGGTCGCGAAATCCGATAAGCAGGGCGCGCAGCCCGAGGTCGAAGGCCAGGGTGGCGCGGCTGCGGTCGGCGGGGGTCTGGTCGAGTACGGCGCTGAGGTGCGGAGTCGCCTCGCGGGCGACGTCGGAGACCATCACGGGCGGCGCCACCAGGTCGAGGGCGGAACCGAGAACGAAGCTCTCCAGTGCGGTGATCAGCGGCATCACCTCGTGCGTGGCGAAACCCGCGTCCAGGAGCAGCTTCGCGACCTTCTCGTACATCACGTGCATGAACGGTTCGGCCAGCGGGGCGGTGGCCAGCAGGGGAACCGCCCCCGGGTGGGCGGCGAAGGCGGCCAGATAGGAGCGGGCCCAGCCCTCCAGGGTCTCCTCCCAGGGCTGCGACCAGTCCTGGTCGTCTCCGGTCGCCAGGGCGAGTTCCTCGCGCATCAGCGAGATGATCTCGTCGCGGCCGGTGACGTGGTGGTAGAGCGCGGAGGGGGCGACCCCCAGGGCCTTGGCCAGGGCCGGGATGGAGAAGGCACCCTTCTCGTCGGCCAGGCGCAGTGCCGCGGCACCGATGCGCCGGCGGTCCAGCAGGGGTGTGCGCGGCCGTCCCACGGTGGCTCCTCGTCCTCATGTGCCGTAACCCAGAAGTTACCGAATGACATTCAGTAAAACTCTTCCCCGTCGTCTGGGCGGCGCCTACATTACCGGAAACCGAATGCCTTTCAGTTAGGCGGTCGGCTGAAGGAAAGGCACCGCCACACGTCATGCACGCCGACATCGTCTTCACCGGAGGGACCGTCCGGACCGGGGCCTCGGACGACCCCGTCCACGACGCCCTCGCCGTCACCGGCGGCCGGATCACCGCCCTCGGTGCACAGGCTCTGGCCGCCCGGGGGCCGCGTACCACCGTCGTCGACCTGGTCGGCGGGGCCCTGCTGCCGGCGTTCGGCGACGGCCATGCGCACCCGGTGATGGGAGGTCTGGGTCTGGCCGGTGTGCCGGTCCGGGACCGTGGAAGCGTCGAGGAGATCGTCGAGACCGTACGGGGCTGGGCCGCCGAACACCCGGAGGCGGAGTGGATCACCGGTGACGGCTTCGATCCGTGGCTCGCCCCCGGCGGCCGGTTCGACGCCCGGTGGCTGGACGACGCCGTACCCGACCGCCCCGTCGTCCTGCGCACCATGGACCATCACACCGCCTGGGTGAACAGCGAGGCCCTGCGCCGGGCCGGTTACACCGCCGGCACCCCCGATCCGATGGGCGGGGAGATCCTGCGCCGCGACGGATCCGAGGAGCCGCTGGGCACCCTGCGCGAGTTCGGCGCCCTGGGCCCGGTGCTCGCCCTCATTCCCATGGCGTCCCACGAGGCACAGGTGGCGGCGCTGCGCGAAGCCGCGGCCCGGTTCGCCGAGGCCGGCGTGACCTGGGTGCAGGACGCCTGGGTCGAACCGCACCAGGCCGACGTCTGGGTCACCGCCGCGACCACCGGGCCGGGGCTTCCCCTGCGAGCCGACCTCGCCTTCGTCCTGGAACCCGACGGCTGGCGCGAGCGCATCCGCCGGTTCACGGCGGACCGGGACAAGGTGAAGAGCTCCGCTCCCGGGCTGCTGACCGCGCGGAGCGTGAAGTTCTTCGCCGACGGCGTCATCGAGTCCGGCACCGCGGCCCTCCTAGAGCCCTACACCGACTGCCCGCACTCGCACGGCATGGCCAATTGGTCCCCCCGCGAACTCGCCGAGGCCGTCACCGCCGTCGACGCACTCGGCTTCCGCGCGCACCTGCACGCCATCGGCGACGGCGGAGTGCGGATGGCTCTGGACGCGATCGAGGCCGCCGCCCACGCCAACGGCGCCCGCGACCGCCGTCCGGTCGTCGCCCACGCCCAGCTGATCCACCCCGATGACCTGGCCCGGTTCGCGGCCCTCGGCGTGGTCGCCAACCTCCAGCCGCTCTGGGCCCAGCCCGACCCTCTGATGACCGAGCTGACCCTGCCGAGGATCGGCCCGGAACGCGGCGCGCGGCAGTACCAGATCGCCGCTCTGCTCGACTCGGCGCCCGGATCTCGTTCGGCAGCGACTGGCCGGTCACCGCCCATGAACCACTGCGGGGCATCGCCACCGCGGTCACCCGTCAGACGCCCGAGGGAAAACCCGAGGGCGGCTGGCTCCCCGAGGAGCGGATAGACATCGACGCCGCTCTCGCCGCCTACTCCGCGGGATGCGCCCACCAGGCGTTCGAGGAGAAGGAATGGGGCGCGCTGCGTCCTGGAATGCGCGCCGACCTGGTGCATCTCGCCGCCGATCCGGCCGGGACCGCCCCCGGTGACCTCGCGCACCTCCCCGTCCTGGGCACCTGGCTCGCCGGCCGGCGTACCCACGACGCCCCCACTCCCCCCGGCACGCGTGCCGGGAGACGATAGACCTAGGTAGCGTCACGACCGGTCTGCGTCTCCTGGACGTTCCGCCCCCTCCTCGACACACACCACGCGGAGCCCTCCATGACCGAGCCCCTTGTCCCCACCGCTCCCCACCAGTCCCCGCCGGCCGCGGGGACGGACCAGAGTTCTCACCTCCAGCGCGGCAGCCTCGGCGTCGCCGACATCGTATTCTTCGTCGTCGCCGCGGCCGCCCCGCTCACGGTGATGGCCGGCGTGGCCCCCCTCGCCATCCTCTTCGGCGGCATCGGCGCCCCGGTCGCCTACCTGGCCGTCGGCGTGGTGCTGGTCCTCTTCGCGGTCGGCTTCACGGCGATGACGCCGTACATCCGCAACGCCGGTGCCTTCTACTCGTACATCGCCCGAGGTCTCGGACGTCCGGCGGGGCTGGGGGCGGCGTTCCTCGCGGTGTTCTCGTACAACTCGCTCCAGATCGGCATGTTCGGCGCCTTCGGCTTCTTCGCCTCCACCACCGCGAACGACCTCCTCGGCGTCGACCTGCCGTGGCCGGTGTACGCGTTCGCCGGCATCGCCGTCGTCTGGTTCCTGGGCTTCCGCTCCATCAACCTCGGCGCCAAGGTTCTGGCCGCGCTGCTGATCGCGGAGACCGCCATCCTGGTGCTGCTCGCCGGCGCGGTCCTGGTCAAGGGCGGCGCGAGCGGGCTGACCTTCGACTCCTTCGCTCCCTCGAACGTCTTCGTCTCCGGGATGAGCGGACCGCTCGGTCTGGCCGTCGCCGCGTTCATCGGCTTCGAGGCCACGGCCATCTACCGCGAGGAGGCCCGTCACCCCGACCGCACCGTGCCCCGCGCCACCTACCTCGCGATCGGCTTCCTCGGTCTCTTCTACGCCTTCATCTCCTGGATCATCGTGCAGGCGTTCGGCAGCGACCAGGCCGTCGCCGCCGCCGCGAAGAACCCGGCGGAGATGTTCTTCACCGCCATGACCCAGTACGTCGGCGGCTGGGCGACCGACGTCCAGCGCGTCCTGATCGTCACCAGCGTGCTCGCCGCCCTGCTCGCCTTCCACAACGCCATCACCCGGTACATCTACGCCCTGTCCGTCGAGAATGTCGCCCCTGCGGCCCTGGGCCGGGTGCACCCGCGGCACGGATCGCCGTGGGTGGCCGGCGTCGCCCAGAGCGTCCTGGCGGTCGTGGTCGTCGCCGCCTTCGCCGTGATCGGCGTCGACCCCTACACCAAGTTCTTCCTGTGGGTGAACACTCCCGGTGTGGTCGGCATCCTCGTCCTGCAGGCACTGGCGGCCTTCGCGGTGGTCGCCTTCTTCCGCCGCAACTCCGCCGAGCACGGCGAGGGACGCCTGCGCACCCTGATCGCGCCGGCCGCGGCCGGTGTCCTCCTCACCGCGGTCACCGTGCTGGTCTGCAAGCGCCTGGACCTGTTCACCGGCGCCGGCGCGACGGTCAACTGGGCGCTGGTCGCGCTCACCCCGGCCGTGTTCCTGGCCGGCATGGCCCTCGCGGCACGCATCCGCAGCGCCCGGCCCGACGTCTACGCCAAGCTGGCCACCACCGACGTCGACGCCACCTGACGTGCGCACAGCGGCGGTCCCGGGTTCCGGCTTCCGGCTTCCGGCTTCCGGCTTCCGGCTTCCGGCTTCCGGCTGGGAAACGGGACCGCCCCGCACGTACGTCGCACCTCACACCTCACACCCACACCCACACCCACAAGACGCTTCCCGAGGAGGGTGAACGGTCATGATCCGCGGCCTGGGCAGAAAGCCGGCACCGCGCCTCGCCGCTGAACTCGACGACGCCGAACTGGGCCGCGCATGCCGACAACTCACCGGCAGAGGCACCGCGCGGACGCTCGCCGCCCCGATCGTCGAGCGACTGCTCGACGCGACCGGTCGCGACTGGGACCGCAGGGCCCATCGACTGGCCGCCGTGACGCGCCCGGGCATCCAGCGCTCCTGGGTCGAGCTGCGTCCCGACCGCGCCGACGCGCACACCCTGTTCGCCTGGGGAATCGCGGCGCGCGGCACCCACACACCCTTGCACCACGACGAGTCGGAGCATGCCTTGCGGGCCTGCGCGGAGGCAGCCCGCCTGGATCCCTACGACCCCAACCCGTGGGTCGTGCACCTCGGGCTGCTCCGCCAGTGGCGCAGGCCGCGCGCGGAGGTCTTCCCCGTCTGGCGAGAGATCGTCGCGAGAGACCCCTGGCACCGCGAAGCCCATCTGCAGATGTACGGCTACCTCTCACCCCGGGAATGCGGCTCCCTCGCCCAGTCCATGGACTTCGTCGACCAGGTCAGGGCCACGGCACCGGCCACGGCGCCGACAGCCGGCCTCCCGCTGCTGCCGTTGATCGACCGTTACCACGCCGCCCTGTCCAAAGGCGGTGTCCAGGCGCTCACGGCCGACCGCGTGTGGAGCGGGTACGAAGCCACCGGGATCCTGGAACCGGCCCAGGCCGCCTGGCCCGAGCCGGGCCACCTGCCCTATGCGGCGGCCATCGCGGACCTCAACCTTCTGGCCTACGCCCTCTGTGCCGCCGGAGAACCGGCCCGCGCCACCCCGGTCTTCCGCGCCATCGCCGGCATCGTCACCCCCTTCCCCTGGGGACACGACGGCCGCGACCCCCTCCTGGCCTTCACCACCGCCCGGCGATGAGCCGACGCAGACCCATGACCATGCGACAGCCGCCCCTCCGCCCGCCGGGCAGATGTACATGCCATATCAGCGATCGCGGGGAGCGCCTACAGATCGCTGCGCGGCACTCTACGAGGCGGACCCGGCGGTGTCCTCCGTCGACGGCTCCAGGCGCGTGTAGGCGTGTACACGGGTTTCCAACCCCTGCGGGTTCGGCGCGTAGACGGCGACCATGCGTGCGTATTCCGGCGCCCAGTAGCGGCCGACGCTTCCGGCCGGTACCCGGACGACGTCGCCTGTGACGGCCTCGACGGTCTCTCCGTCGCACGCGACGAACAGGTGTCCCTCCAGGACCTAGTTGAACTCGTCGTGCGGATGCTCGTCCGTCCATGACTCGCCCCGCAGTTCCCACTCCATGAGAGCGACCCCGGGTCGTCGGCCCTCGCCCGGTGGCACGAAGGCGTGGCCTTTCGGCCGCCCTTCCCGGCGGACGAGTGGACCGGCCGGGTATTTCTGCGGTGCCATCGTTCGCCCCTTCAGTCCTTCGCGACTTCCAGCAGGGCGAGGGTCGCCCTGTTCGCCTTCTCGGCCAGCGGCGCGAGCGACCGTTTCCGGCCGTCCCACATGGCCCAGCGGCTCGCGCCTTCGAGAACTGTCATCACGAGCTTGACCTGCTGGACAGACGACCCGAAGCCCATGTCCTCGGCCGCGGCACGGTAGAGCGCCTCGTACAGGTCGACCCAGGCGTCGACTTCCTGCCGGAGCGTCGGCGCGAGGAAGTGGACGACCTGGTCGGTCGCCACCAGCAGGTCCCACAGGTTGCTCTCGGGCAGTTCGATCTGTCGCGTCAGGTGCACCCGCACCATCCGGCGCCAGCCCTCCCCGGGGTCCTGGACGCCCCGCACCTCTTCGAGCAGGGCGATGCCGAACTTGTAGAAGTGCCAGCGGAGGGACTCCGCCACGATCTCCTCGCGGCCCTCCGGGAAGTGGTTGTACAGGCTCGGCGCCTTGATCGACATCTCCTTGGCGATCATGCGCATGGTGACCGAGTTGAAGCCGTTCTCGGTGGCCAGCCGGAGGAACGCCTCCAGGATCGCCCGCCGAGAGGCGCTCTGGCGACTCCAGTCGAGTTCGCTGAGGTGCTTGTCGAACTCCTCGACGGCGTGGGGCCACCGCTCCTCGGTCACCGAATCTCCTTCACCTGCGTGCGACGCGGGAAACTACCGTACGTTAGTTAGTCTGAGGTATGCCCGTTCACACCCACCTCGCCGCCGCTCTACGCGCCGCAGGAGTCGAGTTCGACGACTCGCAGCTGACGCGAGCTCTGTACTCGTCGGACGCGAGCCTCTACCGCGTCGTTCCGTCCGCAGTCGTGAAAGCGCGCGGCGAGGCCGACGTGATCGCGGCCCATGAGGTGGCGCGTGAGCTGCGCATACCGCTGACCATGCGCGGCGCGGGCACCAGCATCGCAGGCAACGCGGTCGGAAGCGGCATCGTCGTCGACACCCGCGGGTTCAACCAGGTGCTCGACATCGACCCGGTCGCGCGTACGGCGCGCGTCGAACCGGGCGTGGTGCACGCGGACCTGCAGCGTGCGGCGGCGCCCCATGGCCTGCGGTTCGGACCGGACCCCTCCTCGCACAGCCGCTGCACGGTCGGCGGAATGATCGGCAACAACGCCTGCGGGTCGCGGGCACTGGGCTACGGGCGGACGGTGGACAACGTCGAGTCGCTGCGCGTGCTGTACGGAAACGGCGAACTCGCCCTGGAGAGGGCGGGCGGCCGGGTGGTGACACCGCGACGCGGCTGGCGCGCGTCGGCGACGCCAACCTCGCCCATCTGCGCACCGAGTTCGGCCGCTTCGGCCGCCAGGTCAGCGGCTACGGCCTGGAGCACCTGCTGCCCGAGCGGCGCCGCGTCGAACGGTTCCTGGTCGGCAGCGAGGGATCACTGGCCACGGTCCTGGAGGCGACCGTCCGCCTCGTCGACGACCGGGTCGAGCGCAGGCTGCTAGTGCTCGGGTACCCGACGATGGCCGACGCGGCCGATGCCGTACCGGCGTTGCTCGCCGCGGCGACCGGCTGTCTCGTCGCGTGCGAGGGCATGGACTCGCGCATCGTGGACCTGGTGCGCGCGAAGGGCTCCGCGGTGCCCGACCTGCCGCGGGGAAACGGCTGGCTGTTCGCGGAGGTGGCGGGCGAGGACGTGACGGATGCGCTCCGGCGACTGGTCGCCGCCGGCGCCGCGCTGGACACCCGTCTCGTCGACGATCCCCGTGAGGCAGTCGCGCTGTGGCGCATCCGCGAGGACGGCGCCGGGCTCGCGGGCCGGTCGCTGCCGACGCCGGCGTACGGCGGATGGGAGGACGCCGCCGTGCCGCCGGAGCACCTCGGCGCGTGGCTGCGCGACTTCGAGGAACTCCTGCGAGGACACGGCCTCCAGGGCATCCCGTACGGGCACTTCGGCGACGGCTGCGTCCACTGCCGCATCGACTTCCCGTTCCGGCCCGGCGACCCGGCCTCGGCCGGAGTCTTCCGCGACTTCATGACCGCCTGTGCGACACGGCTGCGCGACTACCGCGGCACCCTGTCGGGTGAGCACGGTGACGGCCGGGTCCGCGGTGAGCTGTTGCCACTGATGTACGACGAGACGTCCCTCGCCCTGTTCCGGGAGGTGAAGGCCGTCTGCGACCCCGATGACATCCTCAACCCCGGCATCATCGCCGACCCGGTCGCGATCACCGACGATCTGCGGCCGGTACGGCCCCAGGCGCCGGTGCGCTCCGGTCTGCGGCTGGTGCACGACGCCGGGGACCTCGGTGCCGCCGTGCACCGCTGCACCGGTGTGGGCAAGTGTGTGGCCCCGAAAACCACGGGGGTGATGTGCCCGTCCTATCTCGCCACGGGCGACGAACGGGACTCGACCCGCGGCCGTGCCCGGGTGCTCCAGGAGGCGCTCGACGGTGGGCTCCTGCAGGGCGGTCTGCAGGACCCGGCCGTGGCCGACGCCCTCGACCTGTGCCTCGCATGCAAAGGCTGTTCGAGCGACTGCCCCAGCGGCGTCGACATGGCCACCTACAAGAGCGAGGTGCTGCACCAGCGGCACGATGTCGCCGGGCTGCGCCGACCGTGGACCGCGTTCGACAACACCGTCCTGTCGAAGGACGCGCCGGAACACACCCGGATGCGACGGCTGACGAACCGCTGGCTGACACCGAAGATGATCGGCACCTGGGCGCGGTTGACGCACGACTTCACCGTCGAGGCGCTCGACAGGCTCGCCCCGGGCGAGGTGGTGGACGCCCACTTCGACCTGGGCGTGATGCCGACCCATCTGACGATGTGCCGCATCCTCGACATGCCCGTGGGTGATGTGGAGGGGATGTTCTGGGCGCTGTGGGACGCGATGCTCATCAACGCGACCGCACCCGGTGAGGACATCCACGCCAGGTCGCTGGCCGGCATGAACTTCATGTTCGCCGAGACCGAGCGGTACGTGCGGGAGAAGCAGAGCTCCGAGGAGCCCGGAACCGGGCTGGTCGACGAACTCCTCGCGGCCCAGGCACGCGGCGAGCTCACCTGGCGCGAGGTGCTGGAAACCACCGTGCTGCTGTACATGTCGGGCGGCCCGAACCCCGCCTACCTCATCGGTGCCGGATTCAAGCTGTTCGCCGTGCGGCCTGACCTGATGCGCGAGTTCGGGAGAAGCCGGAGATCCGGGACGCCTTCATCAACGAGCTGCCGCGCCTGAATTCGGTGGAGCTCATCATCACCCGCTTCCCGAACGAGGACATCGAGATCCAGGGCGTGCCCATCCCCGCCGGTTCCTGCGTCAAGTACCCGATCGGCGCCGCGAACCGGGATCCGGCGGTCTTCGAGAACCCCGACGAGTTCGACTACCACCGACCGCCGGACGCGAGCCGGAACCTGACGTTCGGCCTCGGTACCCACGCGTGTGCCGGGCAGCTGCTGGCACGGGCCGAGACCGCCACGATCCTCGGCCTCGTCGCCGAGCGGTACTCCTCCGTCGAACTCGCCGGTGAGCCCTCCGAGGTCCGCACCGATCGTCTGGTCGCGTTCGACAAACTCCCCGTCCGGCTCTCCTGAGCTCTCCTGAGCCGGATCGCGGCCCCGCCGCCCGAGGAGCGTTCGAGACACCGATGGCGCTCCCTCGGGCGACCGGTCACCGAGGCCCGGGAGTCAGTCGGTCGACATCGTGGCCAGCATGGCGGCCGGGTACCGGCTTCCGGCGGAACCCCGGGGCAGGATCTGCCTGATCTGCTCAAGATCGGCGCCGGTGAGTTCGACGTCGGCCGCGGCGATGTTCTCCGCCAGACGGTCGGCGTTGCGGGTGCCGGGGATCGGGACCACGTCGTCGCCCTGGGCGAGCAGCCAGGCCAGCGCGAGCTGGGCGGCGGTGATGCCCTTGGCGGCGGCGAGCTTCCTCAACTGCTCGGTGGCGTCGAGGTTGTACGTGTAGTTGTCGCCCTGCCAGCGCTCGTCCCAGCTGCGCATGTCGTCCGCCGGGTACTCGGCGGCGGGCTTGACCACGCCGGTCAGGAAGCCGCGGCCGAGCGGGGAGTACGGGACGAACCCGATGCCCAGCTCCCGCAGGACCGGCAGGATCTTCTCCTCCACCTCCCGCTCGAAGAGCGAGTACTCGGACTGCAGGGCCGTGACCGGAGTGACGGCATGGGCGCGGCGGATGTACTGGGGGCCGACGTTGCTCAGACCGAAGTACTTCACCTTGCCCTCGGCGATCAGTTCGCCGACCACGCCCGCGACCTCCTCGGCCGGCACGTCGGGGTCGGCGGCGTGCTGGTAGAAGAGGTCGATGCGGTCGGTCCGCAGGTAGCGCAGGCTGTTCTCGGCGACCTTGCGGATGTTCTCCGGCCGGCTGTCGAACCCGGCGCCGATCTGCTGCGCGGTCATGTCGAACCCGAACTTGGTGGCCAGGACCACCTCGTCGCGGAAGCCCTTCACGGCCTTGCCGAGCAGGATCTCGTTGCTGCCGGTGCCGAGGCCGTACAGCTCGGCGGTGTCGAAGAAGTCCACCCCGAGTTCATGGGCTCGGCGGAGGGTGGCGGTGCTCTCCTCGTCGTTCGAGGAGCCGTAGGCGAGGGTCATTCCCATGGTGCCGAGGCCGAGCGCGGAGACGCGCAGACCCTGGGATCCCAGATCGCGGTGGTGCATGAGTTCTCTCCAGACATGAGTGCGAGACCGTCCAGTACCAAACCGAACCGTTCGGTTTGACTCTAACGTCGACTCTCGGCAATTCCAAACCAAACGGTTCGGTCGCCTATCCGGGCCCTATGCCTCGCCCGACGACCGACCCGACCGCCGCGCCCTCCGCCTCGGAAGGCGCCGACTCCACCCGCGAGCGGATCGTCGCCGCCGCCACGGAGGAGTTCGCCCGCCACGGAATCGCCGGTGCCCGGGTGGACCGCATCGCCAAGCAGGCCAGGACCAGCAAGGAGCGCGTCTACGCCCACTTCCGCGGCAAGGAGGCGCTCTACGCACACGTGTCCCTGCTGGAACTGGCCCGGGTCGCGCAGGCCACCCCCATGGACCCGGCCGATCTGCCGGGCTACGCGGGCCACCTCTACGACCACTTCACGATCAACCGCCCCGACCACCACCGGCTGATCACCTGGGGGCGCCTCGAACTCACCGGGACCACCGCGTCACCCGGCGCCGACACGATTCGGGAGACCGTCGCCTGCAAGATCGACCAGTTGCGCGAGGCACAGCGGGCGGGTCAGCTCGATCCCGTCTGGGACCCCGTCGATGTCCTCGCCCTGGTCAACCAGATCGCCACCACATGGGCGGCCCAGACCGAGATCGGCGCGATAGCGACGGAGCGGGCCGCGGACCCGTCCCTCGCCGCTCGCCGCGCCGCCGTGGTCGCCGCCGTCGAACGGCTCTTCCCGCGTGTGACGCGGTGAGCCGGCGGGCCCGTGTCGGTCCCCGCGACGGCGTGCGCGCGGCGACGGCCGTATGCAGGTGCCACGCTCCGCGAGGAGACCGCGGCGGACCCGAGGCGCCCTGAGGGCGGCGGCGCCTGGGCCCGCCGTGGCGCTCTCGCGCTCGTCCCGCCGTCGGAGGAACGAACCAGGATCAACCCGTGGTGGACCACCTCGGCACGGAGGATCCCGCCGCTTCGAACGGCCGCTCCCAGAACAACGGGGCCTCCTCGACCGTGACGGGAAACCGCAGCCGCCTGACCGGGCTGCCGTCACCGCTCACATGGACGCGGTCCTCGTACGGCCCGTCGAGCGGCAGCCGGATCTCCGGTTCCTCGGCGACCTGGCCCGCACCCATCAGCATCGCCGCGGTCCGGGCGAGGGAGAGCCGGGAGACCGAGCCTTCGCCCGTTGTCACTCGCCGCGTCAGTCCCCGGATCGCCGCTGCGGCGATCTGGTATCCGGTGGCGAAGTCGAGTGCCTCGACCGGCAGGTGACGGGGCCGGTCGGCGTCGACCAGCCGGCCGAGCGCGTTGATCGGTGTCCTGTGCTCCGGGTCGGCGAGAGCCCAGGCCGTCGTCGCGTCGGCGAGGCCGCTGCTGTACTGCACGAGGGTGTCGAAGCCTCTGCGGTCCTTCCACGGACCTGTCCAGCCGTAGGCGTTGAGTGCCACTTCCACCAGGCCCGGCCGTACGGCGGCCCGGACCTCGGGGGCGACCAGGCTGTCCAGACCGCCGGGGCGGTATCCGTGGACGAGCACGTCCGCCTCGACCAACAGTTCGAGGAACCGATCCCGTCCGTCGGCGGTCCGCAGGTCGAGGAGCGCCCATCGCTTGCCGAGCATGATGTCGCTGCCCCGGCCGAAGACGCCGCTGCTCTCGTCCGAGCCGGGACGGTCGAGGCGCAGTACTTCGGCGCCGCAGGCCGCCAGGAACCGGGTGGCCATGGGGCCGGAGATGACCCGGGTCAGGTCGAGCACGCGGATGCCGGCCAGTGGACGTCCTGGCGTCGGCTTCCAGGTGTCGGCACCCGCGTCACCGGGCTCGACGCGCACGACGGGTTCCGTGGCCACGGCGCGGCCCTGGGCGTGTCCGCGCCATTCCTCGACCGTGCGGCTGACGGCGACAGCGGCGCCCGCGTCGACCAGCGACCGTTCGATGTCCTCCGCCTGGTGCCTGCGGATCTCCGCCTCGAACGCGGCCGTGTCCTCCGCCGTGCCGAGTGCTCGCGCGATACGGTCCCGCAGGGTCGGGAACGTCGCCTGCACGCGAAGCCACCGGTCGTCGGCCGTCTGGAACTCGCACATCCAGGTGTGCGGAACGCCCTGCCGTGCCGACGGGTCGAGGGGCTGGGAAGGGCCGACCGGCAGATCGAACCAACCACTGGCGAGAACCCGGTCCACCCGGACTTCAGGTCGCCCGCCGCCGGTGGTGGCGACGAGATCGCTGAGGGCCAGCCCGGCGGCCCCGAACGAAGCCGCCGCCAGATCGGTGACCGCGAAGGCGGACCGCAGGGCTCCCTGTCCTTCGAACCGCACGCGGTCCAGGGCTTCCTTCTCTCCTCCGAGGGAGTCCCAGATCTCGGAGAGGAAATGCCGTGCGGCGGGGTGATCGGAAGCGTTCATGGTGTCGTCCTTGCCGTGGCCGCCGGTGCCGGGAGCTGGAGTGCCTTCGGCTGGAGGAACTCCTCAAGACCGTGGACACCGAGTTCGCGGCCGTTGCCGGACTGCTTGTACCCGCCGAAGGGCGCCAGCAGGTTCAGCCGTGCGCCGTTGATGTGGACCATGCCGGTGTCCAAACGGCGGGCGAACGCGACGGCACGTTCCTCGCTCGCCGAGAACACCGCTCCGGACAGGCCGTACGGCGAGTTGTTGGCGATCCGCAGAGCCTCCTCCTCGTCCGCGTACGGCATGAGGACGACGACCGGGCCGAAGATCTCCTCCTGGGCGATGGTCATGTCCTCGGTGACGTCGGCGAAGACGGTGGGGCGCACGTAGTAGCCGGCGGCCAGGCCGGCCGGCGGCTCGGCTCCGCCCGTCACCAGCCGGGCGCCCTGGTCGATGCCCTCGGTGATGTAGGCGCGCACGCGGTCGCGCTGGACCTCCGAGGCGACCGGGCCGACCTGGGTCCGCTCGTCGGTGGGGTCGCCCACCACGGTGTTCTCGGCCGCCTCCCGGGCCAGCTCGACGGCGCGCTCGTAGGAATCCCGGTGCACCAGCATCCGGGTCCATGCCGTGCAGGTCTGGCCCGAGTTGCTCAGAACGTTGGCCACGCCCTCGCGGACCGCGAAGTCCAGGTCGGCGTCCGGGAGGACGATGTTGGCGGACTTGCCGCCGAGTTCCAGTGCGACCTTCTTGACGGTGGCCGCGGCGAGTTCGCCGATGCGCTTTCCGGCGCGGGTCGATCCGGTGAAGGAGACCATGTCGATGTCCGGATGGGCGACGAGTGCCTCTCCGACGACCGGGCCGGTGCCGGGCACGAGGTTGAACACACCCGCGGGCAGTCCGACGGCGTCGACGATCTCGGCGAGGACGTAGGCGTTGAGCGGGGTCACCTCGGACGGCTTGAGCACGACCGTGCACCCCGCCGCCAACGCGGCCGCCACCTTGGCGACGACCTGGTGGAGCGGATAGTTCCACGGGGTGATGGCGGCCACGACGCCGATCGGTTCCCTGACGACGAGCGAGGTGCCGACGCGCTCCTCGAACGCGTACGTCTCCAGCAGCCGGGCGTACGACTCGGCGACCGCGATCGGCAGTCCGGCCTGGACGTTCGACGAGAGCTTCCGGGGTGCGCCCATCTCCGCGGTGATGGTGGCGGCGATGGTGGCGGCACGCTCGACCAGTGCGCGGTGGAGGCGGTCGAGGAAGTCCTTGCGTTCGCCCGCGGCCTTGCGGGACCACGCCGGCAGGGCGGCGCGCGCGGCGGCCACGGCCGCGTCGACGTCGGCGGGCGTGGCGTTCGGGACGGTGGCGATGACCTGCTCGGTGGCCGGGTTGACCACCTCGGTCACCTCGTCGCCGGACGGGCTGCGCCAGGCACCGTCGATGTAGATGTGCTGGTGTGCGAGCACGGTGATCAAGCTCTCCTTCTCCGGTACCACGGCTCAGTGGCGGCCGAACAGCTGCGGGTTGCCCTCGTCGATCCAGACGGACTTGGTCTCGGTGTAGTCGTCGAGTGCGTCCGGGCCGAGTTCACGGCCGATGCCGGACTGCTTGAACCCGCCGAACGGCACGCCGTAGTGGACGACGCGATAGGCGTTGACCCAGACGGTGCCCGCGCGCAGTCGCCTGACCATGCGGTGGGCGCGCCCCACGTCACGGGTCCAGACGGCGGCCGCGAGGCCGAAGTCGACGTCGTTGGCGAGCCGGGCCGCGTCGTCCTCGCCGCTGAACCGCACGACACCGGCCACGGGCCCGAAGATCTCCTCCTGGGCGAGCCGCGAGGAGTTGTCGACGCCCGCGAAGACGGTGGGCCGGACGAACAGGCCGCCGGCCAGCTCCGTGCTGGAGGTGTCCCGTACGCCGCCCGCGGCCAGCCGGGCGCCCTCGGACTGCCCGATGTCGATGTAGTCGAGGACCTTGTCGAACTGGTTGCGACAGGCGAGCGGACCCACGTCGGTCCCCGGGTCGAGCGGGTCGCCGAGGACGAGCTTGTCCGCGGCCGCCGACAGGGCGTCGACGAACTCGTCGTACACGGCGTCCTCGACCAGGACCCGGGATCCGGCCATGCAGGTCTGCCCGGTCGCCGCGAAGATGCCGCCCATGACGCCGTGCACGGCGTTGTCGAGGTCGGCGTCGGCGAAGACGATGTTCGGTGATTTCCCGCCCAGTTCCAGGGTGACCCGGCCGATCCGCGGTGCGGCGGCGCTGAGCATGGCCTTGCCCGCCCCGGTGGAACCGGTGAACGCGATCTTGTCGACGCCGGGGTGGCCCGCCAGCGCGGCTCCGGTCGGCTGTCCGAAGCCGGTGACGACGTTGACGACGCCCTGGGGGAAGCCGGCCCGCTCGCAGAGTTCGGCCAGCCGCAGGGTCGAGGTGGGGGTCACCTCGGACGGCTTGATGACGAGAGTGCAGCCGGCCGCGAGCGCGGGGAACAGCTTCCACGACAGCAGCGTCAGCGGCGAGTTCCACGGGGTGATCGCCGCGACGACGCCGACCGGCTCGTGCACGGTGTAGGCGGTGAAGCCGGGGTGGGCCGGCAGGGTCGAGCCGTGGTGGCTCTCCGCGAGGCCGGCCACATAGCGGGCGTGGGCCGCCATGGCCCTGGCTCCGGGCAGCATCTCGCTGATGAGCTTGCCGTTCTCGTGGACCTGGGCGACGGCCAGTTCCTCGGCGTGCTCCTCGATGAGGTCGGCGAGCTTGCGCAGCAGGCCGGCGCGGAGCGAGGCGGGCGTGCGGGACCAGCCGTCCTCGTCGAAGGCCCGGCGGGCCGCGCGTACGGCCCGGTCGACGTCCTCGGCGGTGGCGGCGGGGACACGGCCCCAGGGGCGGCTGTCGTACGGGTCGAGGCAGGTGAAGGTGTCGCCGCCGGACGCGGGCACCCACTCGCCGTCGATGAGCATCGTGTAGTCGCGGTCCATCGCGGCCGGAAAGCGTTCCGGTCGCGAGGAGGCCGTGGTGGCCGCCGTGTTGTCCGTCATGTCTGGGTTTCCCGTCTGGGGTGGTTCAGAGCAGTTGCTTGAGGGGGACCGACAGGTCCTGGAGTGCCTCGGGAGCGACCCGGGCGCGGGCCGCGACCAGTTTTCTGGCCGCGGTGAAGTCCCGGGGGCTGCCCACCACGTCCGCGGCGCGAACCCGACCGTCCTTGAAGTAGAAGGCGGCGAAGGAGCGCCCGGTCTCGGTGGTGCCCCGGATGACGACGTCGTCGTAGCCGGTGGACAGGCCCGAGGTCTGGAGCTTGACGTCGTACTGGTCGGACCAGAACCACGGCACGGCGGTGTACGGCTGTGGGTTCCCGGTCACGGTGGCGGCGGCGGTCCGTGCCTGTTCGGAGGCGTTGGGTACGGATTCGAGGCGACGGCGTCCACCGTGCTCGCCGCAGGGGTGCCTGGTGCAGTCGCCGATGGCGAGGACGGCGGGGTCCTCGGTGCGGCAGTACTCGTCGACGACGATGCCGTTGTCGACGGCGAGGCCCGCCTGTTCAGCGAGTTCGGTGTTCGGGACCAGTCCGATGCCGACGAGGACCACGTCGGCGTCGATCCGCCCGCCGCTCTTGAGCTCCACGGAGGTCACGGAGCCGTCGGGGGCGAAGGTGAAGCCGGTCACCGCGGTGTCGACGCGGATGACCACGCCTTCCTCGGTGTGCACCCGCTGGTAGAACGCGGAGACCTGCGGAGCGGTCACCCGGGCCAGGACGCGGGGCAGCGTTTCGAGGACCGTCACGTCCAGGCCGAGCCGGCGGGCGACCGCGGCCACTTCGAGGCCGACGTATCCGCCGCCGACGACGACCAGCCGGGCACCCGGCACGAAGTGCCGACGCAGGGCGGTCACGTCGGCAAGGGTCCTGAGGTAGTGGACGTTGGGCGCGTCGTCGAGGCCGGGGGCGGCCAGTCTGCGGGCCCGGCCGCCGGTGGCGAGCACGAGGTGCGCGTACGGCAGCCGCTCGCCGCCGGCCAGGATCACCTGCCGGCCGGCCCGGTCGATCGCCGTCACGCGGGTGCCGGTGCGCAGGTCGATGCCCTGCTGCTCGTACATGGCGGGCGGCCGGATGTGCAGGTCCTCGGCCGTGGCCTGGCCGGACAGGTACGCCTTGGACAGCGGCGGACGGGCGTAGGGGTGGCCGGGTTCCTCGCCGACGAGGGTCACGGGCCCGTGGTGTCCGGCCATGCGCAGGGCGGCGACGAAGTCCGCGCCGGCCTGACCGCCGCCGACCACGACGATGCGTCCGGTCGCAGTGGGTTCGATGTGCATGGTGTGCTCCGACCGGTCCTACTTCTGGGTCTTCGGAATGTGCACGACGATGCCGTCCAGCGAGGCGTCCAGGGTGATCTGGCAGCACAGCCGACTGGCCTCGGTGGGTTCCTCGGACGTCGCCTCCAGCATGTCCTGCTCGTCCTCCGACGGCGCGGGCAGCGTTCCGAGCCACTGCTCGTCCACGAAGACGTGGCAGGTGGCGCAGGACAGCTCGCCGCCGCACTCGGCGACGATGCCGGGCACCAGGTTGGCGGTGGCGGCCTGCATGACGGTGGCTCCGTCGGCGGCGTCGGTCTCCTGCTTGGTGCCGTCCGGACGGACGAATACGACACGGGGCATGGCGGTCTCCTGACGGGGGTGCGTGGGTACGGGGTGCGGGTGGTGGGA